>QIAK01000191.1 GCA_003225515.1 Acidobacteriota bacterium
TAAATGTCGGCTTCCTCTCGACCCAGCGCCCGGGATTGGTACCGTGTACACCCGCCGGGGTCCTGGAAATTCTGAAGCGCAGCAACATCCCGACCGCCGGACGCGAGGCCGTAGTAGTGGGACGGAGCGACATTGTCGGGAAGCCTGCCGCCATGCTCCTGCTCAACGCCAACGCGACGGTGACCGTTTGTCATTCGAAAACGCATAACCTGCCGGAAGTGTGCCGGCGCGCGGACATACTTGTGGCTGCTATCGGCAGGGCGGGGATGATCACGCGCGACTTCGTGAAACCGGGTGCAACGGTGATCGACGTGGGTATGAACACCGTGACTGATTCGGCAGAGTTCCAACGTTTCTTCGCCGGAAATGCCAAGCGGGAAGAGAACTTCCGCAAAAAGGGATCGACATTGATTGGCGATGTCCACCCAGAGGTGGCTGAGATCGCTGGGGCGCTGACGCCGGTCCCCGGAGGCGTAGGACCGCTGACCATCGCGATGTTGATGTTCAACACGGTCAAGGCGGCAAAGATGAGAAGGCAGGGGACGGGGGCCAGTGGCCAGGGGCGATCTATTCTGGTTCACCATTAAACTCGGGCAATCCACACAAACCTATGCTTAAAGTTGGACTCACCGGAGGCATTGCCGCCGGCAAGTCGGTTGTGGGTGAGATGTTTGTCGCGCTGGGAGCACGTCTGGTGCAGGCGGACCGGATTGCGCATTCGCTGATGCAGCCCGGAGAAGCGGTTTATAACGAAGTGGTGCGCCATTTCGGCCGCGGGATTCTCGACCCTGATGGCAGCGTCAATCGCGCGAAACTTGCCGAGGCTGCATTTGGGTCGGGAACTGATGCCGAAGGTAGACGGGTGTCGCGTATCGAAGAACTCAACCGCATCGTGCATCCCGTGGTGATTCGCAGCCAAGATTCGTGGATGGAGGAGATGGGTCGGCAGGACCCGCACACCGTGGCGATCGTAGAAGCGGCTCTGATTCTCGAAGCAGGCGCACGCGACCGTTTCGATCGCTTGATCGTGGTGACTTGCGGAGCCGAGCAGCGTGTTGCTCGCTTTGCCATGCGCCAGAAGATAGATGTTGAGACTGCCCGAAAAGAAGTCGTGCGCCGCATGGCCGCGCAACTCCCCGATGGCGAGAAGATTAAGGCGGCGAATTACGTGATCGACAACTCCGGTTCACTGGAGAAGACCCGCGAGCAGGTTGGCCACGTGTGGGAAAAACTTCGGTCGGAAGCCGAAAAGTCGTGAAGCGGGTCCTTGGTATCGGCCGTTAGGGGGGATCCAAATGCGAGACCCCGTCTTCAGCCTCACCATTTGTTTAAAATGACATGGAGGGACCTTTCTACCTCCCGGCATCGTATTTACTTAGGATGCTTTGAATTGGATGGTTTTGATATGAAACTTATTCGGCCTCTCATTTTGGCGCTGGCCCTGGCCGGCTGCTTCTTTTACTTCACGACATGGCGTTCTAACTCGCAGGCGGGCGGAGTGCGTCCTTCAACCTGGCTGAGCCATCCTGGTCGGGTGGAGATTACTGAGGCTGCGCCCGGCGAAACGCTCGATGGGGAAGAGCAAAACAACATTTCTGTCTACAAGAAAAATATTCCGTCGGTAGTAAATGTAACGTCGCGAGCCATGGCGTACGACTTTTTCTACGGCATGGTGCCGCAGGAAGGGCAAGGCTCAGGATTTGTGATCGACAAGGAAGGGCACATCCTCACCAACTACCACGTGATTGCTGAAGCCCGGCAGGTGGAAGTCACCATGCACAATCGTAAAAAGTACAAGGCGACGGTGGTGGGCACCGATCCTCCGCACGATCTGGCGGTAATCCAGATCAAGGCGCCTGCCCTGGTACCGGCGGTGCTCGGCGATTCGCGCAACTTGCAGGTCGGACAAAAGGTGTATGCCATTGGAAATCCTTTTGGTCTGGCAGGAACCATGACGCGCGGTATCGTGAGTTCTATTCGTCCGGTGCGCGAACCAAATGGCGCGTGGATTGATGAGGCGATTCAGACGGACGCAGCCATCAACCCGGGAAATTCAGGTGGGCCCATGATGAACTGGCATGGTGAAGTCATCGGCATCAACACCATGATTCTTTCCAACGCGAACCAGAGTGCCGGCATCGGCTTTGCGATTCCAATTAATACCGCGAAGGCGGTACTGAATGATCTGATGACGCTGGGTCGAGTGCGGCGTCCGGCGCTGGGCGTTCGCACGATTCCGATCAGCCCCGAATTGGCCTCAGAGATCGGCCTGCCTGTCGATTACGGATTGTTGATTATCCAAGTCACTCCCGGCGGATCAGCCGATCAGGCAGGGCTTCGCGCCGGCACGGAACGGGCATACCTGGGGAATACTCCCATCATGCTGGGTGGAGATTTGATTGTGGCCATCGACGGTGAAAAGGTACAGGATGAAGATGACCTGGCGCAGATGATGAACAATCATCGGGCGGGCGACACGATTAAGATGACCATCTATCGCAACAAGAAAAGGATGGATGTGACGGTGTCGCTGGGCGAGGCGCGACAGCAAGTGTGAGAATAGCAGCTCTCATTTCCAGTCGTAAGCTCTCAGCCGACAGCTCTGAGCATTTTCGATCGGCTACTCTGCGGGCTGAATTCCTACTGCCGCGTACAATTCAGCGCTGTTGTAGAGCGTGCCCTCTTTCATTACCAGGCGGCAGCGGCGAATGTCGCTGATGTGCTCGGCTGGATTCCCCTCCACCAATAAGAAATCTGCGCGCTTGCCTTGAGCAATCGAACCTAGTTCCTTGTCCTGCTTCAAAAGCCGCGCCGCGTTGAAGGTCGCAATTTGCAGCGACTTTGCGGCCGGAATACCCGCTCGGACTTCCAGTTCCAACTCACGATGCAGCATGATTCCGGCAATAGCATCCGTGCCGGCGAGGATGGGAATACCGGCATCGTACATGCGCTTGGTCATCGCCAGCATGGCGCGATAGGAATCCTTGTAAAGCTGGTCGTTCGCGGCAGTGACGGGCAGCCCTCCACTGTAAGCGCCGCGTTGGACTTGGGCAGGAAGCCGCTTGAGCACCGGTGCGAGATCAGGAGAAACCTGGCCGGGACGTCCGGTGAACATGCCTTCAAACGTGGCGAGGGTCACATCGACGGTGGTGTGGTGGGCGAGCAGAAGGGCAATGAAATCGTTCACCCGCTTCGATTGCAGATCGAGCTTGGCGGCATTGTCACCGACCGCGGTGAAGCGCTCGGGCGTGCGCGTGTCCTTGACTTGCGAGGCAAAAAAATTCAGGAAGATGAAGTTGATGTGCTGAATTTCATCCGCGCCATCTTCAACAAATTGCGTCGCGGTGATGCCGTTGGGAATGTGTCCGCTGACGCGCAGTCCGCGCGAGTGCGCAACCTTAACGATGCCGGGAACGAACTCGGGTTTGAGTGAACTGTAGACCTTGATCTGTACGTAGCCGAGATCAGCGTAGCGGTTGACGGCGGCTTCGGCTTCTGCCTCGGTGTCGGCATACAGGCCGGTAGGCGCCTGAAACGGACCATGGCCATCAATGAATCCAGACTTCCACACGCGCGGACCAATGGCCGTGCCGTTCTGCCATTGATCTTGCAGGCTGCGGAGTTGATCGATGTCGTTCCCCATATCTCGGACCGTGGCCACACCGCTGGCGATGTTCAGAATGCCGTCCAGCGCTTGCGCGTGAGCGTGCATATCAAAAAGGCCTGGAAGAATTGTCTTGCCTCTTCCATCGATCCGGTCCGCGTCCTCGGGTAGTTGAATTGAACCTGCAGGGCCGACTGCCGCGAAGCGGTCTCCGGTGACGATTACCGTCTGATCTTCCCGCATTGCGCCTTGCTCGGAATCGAACAGGCGTACGTGCTCGATGGCGACGGAATGCGTAGGATGCTTCGCCAGTTCTTTCGCCAGGCGGGCATAACGTTGGTCGCGCATTTTAATGTCAATGGCATAGAGCTGGTCGTTGGTCTTCTCCCATCCTTCACGAAGAAACGCGAACCATGTTCCCGGGATCGCGAACATGCGCCGTTCGTCATCCAGCCACATTGTCTGCGGCTCGAAGGAGAGTCCGGTAATGGCGTAGTCGGTGACGTGCAGCGTCTCGCCGTGATCATTGAGGGTGACGTCGGTCAGGCGTTCGAGGCGCGCTTCGCCCGCGGGAAACAGTCGGACGGGTGCTCCTTTTGCGTTCTGGAGGGCTGTGACGAGAAATGCCTGCTCGGCCGCTGCGCCGTTGTTGCTGACATAAAACGCCCCCGCCGGAGCCTCACCTTTTTCGGCAGTACTCCTCCAGTGAGCGGTGCCGTCCTTGATCTCGAAGTGTTCATCGACGGGAGCTTTCAAGTAATCGTTGCCGGTTTCATCGACGCGAAGCGGGAATCCGTTGGAGTCGAACTGATAATTGGCGGAAATTTTGGGTCCGCGGCCGCGATCATTAAATTCGAAAGTGCATTCGACGCGGCCGTCGGGAAAATAGGTGTCGATCTCGCTTCCCGCAACCCGGTTGTTGGAAGTGATTGTGTAGCGCAGGGCCTGTGGTTCGGCGGCGGCAAGCCCGGTTGTTTGGCAGGCGCACACGGCGACAGCGAGCAAAGCGAGACGGAGGGTGAACATAAGGTGGTATTGTGCCATCGGCGGCTTGCCGCGGGGAACAGTTTATTTACGTGGAGTTAAAACAGGTGGCGAACTAATTCGCTTGAAGCAATTTTAGGGAACGTTTAATCTGTCGTCCTGCCTATGACTGCCGTCCTTTAATTCCGCGGGTTGCATTTGAGCTAGATGGGCGCGGAGGTGTGCGCGCCGAACTCCTGCCGTTTCAACCAGCTGTTTTCAACCGGAAAGGATTTCTCCCATGCAATTCGTGGATAAGGCACTTGCTCGCCGTTTTGAATCGGCAGAGGAGATGCCTCAAGTGTTGTACGCGCGGATGTTTCAGAAGACGCGACCCGATATGGACGCGGCGGAAGAAGAGATTTGTGGCGGGCACATGGTTTTCGCAGGCTTGGGTTCGCCCATCGGCCGTGCAACGGGAATGGGGCTCGATCGTCCATGCACGGCTGAGGATCTGAAACGTGTGGAAGCGTTTTATCGGGTGCACCATGCTCCTTCGCAGGTAGATTTGTGTCCTTTGCACGAGCCTTCAGTATTCGAGATGTTCAAAGAGCAGGGGTATGCAATCGCAGAGCTGAATAATGTTTTGTATCGCAAACTGGATGCAGAAGAAATTTTTCCTCCGGCTCCAGCGGGATGCGAAATTCGCCGGAGCCTGAGCACGGAAGCCGCCACGGCGGGAGCGATCGTGGAGAGTGCGTTCTTTCCCGATGGCGCGCCCGAGGCGTATCGCGGCCTGATTGCGCCGTTCTACCAGATGGAGCGGGCTCTGGCGTTCGTAGCCAGTGTGGAGGGAAAGCTGGTGAGTTGTGGAACGGGATTAGTCATCCCCGAGCACAGAGTATTTGCCCTCTGCGGTGCCGGGACTCTGACCGAATATCGCGGCCGAGGCTTGCAGACTGCGCTGCTGCGCGCACGCATGGCGGCGGCGCTCGAGGCCGGATGCGAGTACGCCGTGGTGGTTACACAAGGCGGGTCTGCTTCGCAGCGCAATGTCGAGCGATTGGGGTTTCGTGTGGCCTACAGCAAAGTTACTGTGATCAAGCAACTGGGGTGAGGAAGGGTGATGCTGTTTCACTCGGGCGTTTTGACAACTGGCTCGTTCCCGCGCGTCCGGGAGTCATGTTATCTTTTCTTCTTGGGAGTAGGGCATGCCTGTGACCTACCAGATCGATACTGCAACAAGGCGAATTCACACTGTCTGCAGCCGTCCCTTAAAGTTTGCGGAGGTGGTCGATCACTTCCGAGCGCTGAAAGAAGACCCGGCCTGCACGGGTCAGTTGGACGTTCTGTTGGATGTCAGCGATGCCGATCCTTTGCCCGAAAGCAGACAACTTGAGGCGATCAATACAGAACTGAATGCTGTTCGCGCCAAAGTTGAATTCGGATTGTGCGCCATCATTGCCACGCGCGACGCGATGTTTGGGATGATGCGGATGTTTGAGGTTCCTGCCAGCCACTATTTCTATTTTCGAGCCACACGAGTGTTCCGCAACGCTGCTGAGGCGAAGGCCTGGCTAGCTTCGAAGCCTGCGACCGGGGATCCGGCTTAGTGATCCATGATAGTGATGCAGCTTGCAGGATTTCGTATTGAAGCATGCCGTGCCGACCTGCACGATTGCCGATCCTCGCCCCGATTTGACTCTCCTTACCACGGTCGGCTAGCCTCAGAGTTCACCCTGGGGCTGCGAGCCCGCGCAACCGAATGCGATCTCCGCGTAAATCGTTCATTTTGCTATTGATGGCGCTGGCAGTAGTGTTCGCCGAGCGCTCGGCCATTGCGTCCACCGAGCCGGTACACGCGGCACACGCAATTGTGGTGAGCGTGCACGAGTTGGCCTCGCGCGCCGGAGTGGAAACCATGCAAGCTGGCGGCAATGCCATTGATGCGGCGGTCGCCACCGGTTTTGCGCTGGCAGTCGTGCACCCTCCGGCGGGAAACATTGGTGGCGGTGGGTTCATGCTCATCCGGATGGCCGACGGCAAGGCCCACTTCGTTGACTATCGCGAAAAAGCTCCGGCAGCGGCAACCCGCGACATGTATCTGGATGCGCAAGGGAACGTCATCGAGGGCGCCAGCGAAATCGGCTATAAAGCGATTGGTGTGCCGGGTTCGGTGGCTGGGATGGTCTATGCCGAGCAGAAATACGGCAAGCTGACCCTCAAGCAGGTGATGGCGCCGGCAATCCGGCTGGCGCGCGAAGGCTATGCATTGACCTGGGAAGAGGCTGCCGATATGCACGACCGGCATCTGGCTGAGTTCCCCGAATCGCATCGCGTGTTTCAGCGCAACGGCGAGTACTACAAGCCTGCCGAGATTTTCCGCCAGCCTGACTTGGCGCGCACTTTGGAGCGAATTGCGGCCAAGCCAGACGACTTTTATCATGGCGCGCTCGCCCGCGAACTGGCGGCAGCCATGCAAAAAGGCGGCGGGCTGATTACCGCCGACGATCTGGCGCATTACGAGGTCAAAGAGCGCGAGCCAGTGCGCGGCACGTATCGCGGATTCGAGGTCATCAGTGCTCCTCCGCCATCTTCCGGCGGAACCGTGCTGCTGGAATCGCTGAATATTTTGGAGTCATACGATCTGGGCAAGATGGAGGACCGGTCGGCGCAGTCGATTCACTACACGATCGAAGCCTTCCGGCGAGCCTTTTTTGATCGCGCTGAGTTCATGGGCGATCCGGATTTCGCCAAGATTCCTGTGGCACAGCTCATTGATAAGAGATATGCGGCGGCCTGGGAGCAGACGATTGATCCGGCGCACGCCAGTCCCAGCACAGAGTTGAAGCGTCCCGCAGTTTTCAGCGAATTGGAACAGTATGCCGCGTCTCATGCGCCACAGGTGCCGCATGAATCCAATCACACGACGCACTATTCCGTGATGGACACGGATGGCAACGCCGTGGCTGTAACTACGACAATCAACGACTGGTTCGGATCGCGCGTCACCGCCGACGGTTTGGGTTTCCTGTTGAACGATGAGATGGACGATTTCTCGGCAAAGCCCGGAGTGCCCAATAGCGACGGCCTGATTCAGGGCGAGGTCAATGCCATAGGGCCGGGGAAACGCCCTCTGTCATCGATGACTCCCACGATTGTGGTGCACGATGGCAAGACTGTGATGGTGCTGGGTTCGCCCGGCAGCTCCAAGATCATCACCACCGTGGCTAATGTTTTAATGGGTGTGGTGGATTACGGAATGAATATCCAGGAGGCGGTGAATGCGCCCCGCTTTCACAATCAATGGCTGCCGGACGTGCTTTATGTGGAGCAATGGTTTTCGCCAGATACAGTGAACATCTTGCGGCACATGGGATACAACGTGGAGATTGGGCTACGTTACGGGTCGAATGTAGCGCCGTACTGGAGCGACGCGGAGTGCATCGCCGTCGACCCTAAAACCGGCGAGCGGTTGGGCGCCAGTGACAGGCGCGGCAGCGGGAAGCCAATTGGATACTGAAGGC
Source organism: Acidobacteriota bacterium (assembly GCA_003225515.1). GTDB lineage: Bacteria > Acidobacteriota > Terriglobia > Terriglobales > Acidobacteriaceae > Sulfotelmatobacter. The sequence goes on from QIAK01000191.1 coordinate 8,095, forward strand.
GATTGTTGATTTTTGATGGTTGATTGAAAATCGTGGCATGCATCTTTCGGTCTTTAATCAACCATCAAAAAACGTCAATCAACAATCTCTTAAGGGACGAGCATGCTGAAAGCGGTTTCAACTTATCTGTTCGTGAAAGAGCGGCTGCATCCGGGGATTCTGGATGGGCTGGCTCGCAGTGGCGTGCAGGCGGTCGAGATTTTTGCTGCGCGCCAGCACCTCGATTACGCCAACCGCAAAGCGCATGTCAAGGAAATTGCCGAGTGGTTTCGCGGCAGCGGCATTCCGCTGAATTCGGTGCACTCGCCTTTGTATGCCGATTATGAGTGGGGACGTGCCGGAGCTCCGCCACTCAATGTTGCCTCTACCGACCGTGCCGCCCGCATCGATGCCATGGACGAGATCAAGCGTGCCCTGGAGATTGCCGAACAGATTCCGTTTCGCTTCCTGGTACAGCATTTGGGAGCTCCCAACGAAGGTTTCGACGAAAAAAAATTCGAGGCGGCCATGACATCCATTGAACACCTGCGCGCATTTGCCAAGCCGCTCGGTGTTCGCATTTTGTTGGAGAACATTCCCAACGAACTCTCGACCCCGGATCGCTTGGTGGAAATGATCCGGAGCGCGCACTTCGACGATGTTGGCGTCTGCTTCGACTTTGGCCACGCCCACATGGAGAACTCCGTCCGCCAGGGCTTTGAGATTTTGCGCAAGCATATTTGCTCGACCCACGTGCACGATAACGACAAAACTAAGGACTCGCACCTGTGGCCGGGGCAGGGAACCATCGACTGGAAAGAAGCCATGGAACTTCTGCGCTCCGCTCCGCAAACTCCGCCCCTGCTGCTGGAACTTGGGGAGGATGAGAAAGTGAATCCGTTGGAGAAGCTGGGCGAGACATTCGAGAAGCTCGAGAGCTTGGGTAATTGAGGAATTGGGAAATTGGGTAATTGAGTGATTGAAATCGTGAGCCCGGGCGCTTGCCAGGTTTTTAAATTGCACAATTACACAATTTCTCAATTACCCAATTACCAGATTCGTCGGTCAACTATGTCCTCTTCACCCGTAACAACGATTGCAGAAATCGGCAAACACGAAGGCCAGGCGGTCACGATCCGCGGCTGGCTTTACAACCTGCGCGAAAGCGGGAAGCTGCTGTTCCCGCAATTTCGTGACGGCTCCGGCATCATTCAAGGTGTGGTACCGAAGAATGCGGTGCCGCCGGAGGTCTTCGATGCCATTAAGACCCTCACGCAGGAATCGAGTGTGATCGTGGAGGGAAAAGTCCGCGCTGACAAGCGCGCCCATGGCGGCTACGAACTCGATGTGGCCAACGTGCATGTGGTGCAGCGCGTGCCCGAGTCTTCGCCCTACCCGATTACTCCCAAAGAGCATGGCACTGATTTCCTGATGGAGCACCGCCATCTCTGGGTGCGGTCGCAGCGTCAAGCGGCGATTTTGCGCGTTCGGGCTGAGATCGTCAAGGCTGCGCGAGATTTCTTCGATGAGCGCGGTTTCACCCTGACGGATCCTCCCATCATCACACCGGCGGCCTGCGAAGGCACCAGTACGCTCTTTCCCGTCGACTATTTCGACGAGCAGGCATTTCTCACACAGTCCGGCCAGTTGTACGTCGAAGCAACTGCCATGGCACTCGGCAAGGTTTATTCGTTCGGTCCAACATTTCGTGCGGAGAAGTCGAAGACGCGGCGCCATCTCACCGAATTCTGGATGGTCGAGCCGGAAGTCGCCTATGCGGACCTGGACGACGTCATGGAACTGGCCGAAGGACTGATCACTTTC
>QIAK01000192.1 GCA_003225515.1 Acidobacteriota bacterium
AGACAAAGCAGGGTTTCGCTTGAAGACGGGACCCACCAGACGATGCATGCCCAGAAGGCAAGTCACTACCATTAAGTTAAAGCCTACCCCGGGGCGGGAAGGGAGTCAATGGGAGGCAACCCGCCGGCGTCAGCTTCGGCCGGAAGCCGGATCTGCAACAACGTTTGCAATCAGAGGCTCATCGAAAAGGGCCATTTCCTCCGGTGTCGGTGCCTGGAAGATCGCGAACCATCGGGACAGTGCTTCTCGCTCTATGGGTGGCCTCTCCAAGTCTCGCCGTTGAATCCTGTCAAACAGGACATCCTCCGGCACAGATAGGTAGTGCAACTCAACGGCAGCACCCAGGGCTCGGGCTCCGAGCCGCAAGGTATCGCGCTCCGATCTGCCCCAAGTACCCCATTCGATGATCACAATTAAACCGTACGCGAGGAGTTCCTGACTAAGCTTCCACTGCAGCGCCTCAATCTTCGCGCGCTTTTCCTCGTCGTACAGGTTTAGTGAAAGAGCGTCCATCCACTCATCCGGAGAAAAGCGAATCGCGCCGAGCCGGCTTTCGAGCAGCTTGGCAAGTGTGGTCTTACCCGAACCCGGCAACCCGCACATAATGATCAGTCTTGGTCCAGCGCTGGCTGTTGGCATAAAGAGATGTCCCAGAGATTATCCCCGATGAACCATCTTGCTGTGGGAAACTAGCGATATGAAGAAGCCCTTCCTGCGCGTCACCAAATGGCTTGGGGACATCCCTGTGGAGGCTGAATGCACCGCATGCCCCGCGGAAGGAAAGTTCAGTGTGGCATCCATGAGCCACCGACCAACGCGAGAGGAATATGCGAAACAGTTGCAGAGTGCTTTCGATCGCCACTGTAAAGCCGTTCACGCGCGCGAAGACTCGACCGAAGGGAGTTAGTCGTCGTCCCGACGCTCTCAGCGTTGCTGTTCCTTGTAAACCCAGGCGCCGGCGGTGGTGCTGGCAATCATCATCAGAAGGTAAAGAATTGTCGATATGGGTCCCTCAGGAAGCGGGACAGGTTCGCCCACAGCAACGCTCTTAAGAGTGAACGCGATAACTGTCAACCACATAGCGAAACCTGCAATCGCTGCGGCTTTCGGTCCGGGCCCGAAGAGCGATCGAATGACCGCGTACCACCAGGTCATCAAGATACCCAAAAAAGGAACGCCAAAATGAAGAAGAGAGGTGCAAGACCGCCCCTCGTGGACGGTTGGAGGGTATGCATGGAGGTTCGCAACCCCTGGCGTCCAGCAATGAGCACCGTTGAAGCTGTCGCGAAGACTATCAGAACAGCAGCGGCTAGCATGCCACCCAGAACGACTCGACCCCAATTGATTCTGTTCATCGTTTCCTCCAAGCCCTGTTGTACAGGTCATAGCCATTGTGCAGGGCAATGGCCCAACCTCAGACCGATACAGGGCAATCCGGCAAGAACATTGTCTGTGTCGTGGCAGGGCTCGGGTAGGTTACGAAAGCCGAATCCTGACTAGGTCCGGACCGCAAGCAGCCATCAGGGATGTCGCTGCACAAACGATCGAAGCGAGCGACGATCAGACCGTGGCCGGGCCGGCGTCCTTTGCCTTTGCGGGTACAGCCCGTGTGGCGGCCCATTCGCGCAAGGCTTGGATCTCTTCCGCGCGGGTGATTGAAAGCGGCACTGTCTGGGTAAGTGCATCGAGAAGAGACTGGGTGCAGAGCGGCTTCTTCTCGGAATAGGCGGCGTAGAGGGCTCCCTGAACAGCCGCATCGATCTCGGCGCCGGAATATCCTTTGGCAGCGGCGGCGGCTTTTTCCACATCAAAGTCCGCGGGATTACGCTTGCGCCTCGTCAGCTGAATCGAGAAGATCTGCTTCCGCTCGGCCTGATTGGGCAAATCGACGAAGAACAATTCATCGAAGCGGCCCTTGCGGATTAACTCCGGCGGCAGCACGGTCACATTGTTGCAAGTAGCGGCCACGAATACCGCCGCCTTGCGATCCTGCATCCACGACAGGAACGATGCCAGCAGACGTGACGACACGCCCGCATCGGCCGATGCAGAGTCCGGTCCGCTCCCGGCGAACACTTTCTCCAACTCATCAATCCAGAGCACGCACGGAGCGAGTCCCTCGGCAACCTGAAAAACCTTACGAATGCGCTTCTCCGTTTCCCCGATGAACTTGTCGTAGACCGCCGAAGTATCGAACTTAACCAGCGGCAGTTTCCATTCTCCTGCCACGGCGCGCGCGCATAGCGACTTGCCGCACCCCTGCACGCCCAGGATGATCACTCCGCGTGGCGGTTCCAGACCAAACTCGCGGGCCGAATCTTCCCAGGCCCCGCGACGCTGGCCGAGCCAGTGCTTCAGGTTCTCCAACCCACCCACGGCGGTCATGTTGTCGGATGTCTCGATGAATTCCAGCATGCCCGAATGCCGCAGTAACTGTTTTTTACCCTCAAGCACATCGGTGACGCTCTCCGGACATAGCGCGTATCGAGTGACTAAAGCCTGCGAAATGGCGCGCTCTGCCTCTTCTTCAGTCAGGCCGCGCAGGTTGGCCGACATTGCATCGACACCCGCCGTGTCCAGCTGCGACTTCAGCGTGTACGTCTTGGAGAGGCGGGCGAACATCTCGTGGATGATCTCGCGCAGCCGGTCGCGATCGGGTAATGGAAGATCGAAATATTCCACCAGCTTGGCGAGTTCCGCGGGCACGGCAATTTCAGGTGCGGTGATGACAACGGTTCGACGGTTGGCCGCGAACTTCTGTCCGACATCGCGCAACCGCCGCACCACAATCGGATCGTCCATGTGACGATGAAAGTCTTTCAGGATGAAGACGGCTTCGACCGTCATCGACTCCATGTTGGCCAGAGCTTGCACGGGCTCGCGCGTGTTGTAAATGGCAGTGCCCGGAGCCGCGGCGGAGCCGGATTCGGTATTGGTTCCCAGGGACGACGCCATGGCTCGGGTTAATCGATCTGCTTCGGCATGGCCGGGGCTGAGTGAGGTTCGTACTGGCGCCTGATTGCGAGCGCCTTGAGCCCAGGCCGTGGCCTGGTCAATGCGGGCCTGCAATGACATCTTTTGTTCCGCGGGCGGAGCGTTGCTGCCGGAGCGCAGCAATCCGTCGGCGATGCTCCATTCGAACGTCGCCATATTGAGTGCGCTGCAGGCCGTGCGCACCATGTTGACGGCGTGCACCTCCTCGGAAGTCTCCATCACCACGATGGGCGTCGAGGAGTTGATGAGCACTTTCAGGCGATCGAGTCCGTCTGTCATTCTATGAAACTCGCATTATGAAACTCGCAAATCGTAGGCAGTCATGCGCTCTTCACGCATAAAGTAGTCATCCTGAGCGTAGCCGTTCTTCGGGCAAAGCGAAGGATCTCCCGCTGAACCGCCCTCCGCATATGCAAAAGTGCAGCACTAACACGCAGTTTGACCGGTCGGAAGCGCTCCCCTATAATAAGTAATTCGGACCTACCCGAATATATCTCTGTAAAACGAAGGTAACGAACCAGTTATGGCAAACCATCTTTCGGCGCTGAAGCGTGCGCGCCAGACCACCAAGCGTACGGCTACCAATCGCGCCAACACCTCCAGCCTGCGCACTCAACTACGCGTTTTACGTGAGACCCTGGAAAAGGGCGACAAAGCAGCTGCCGAGCAGATCTATCGCCAGACCGTCTCCGCACTCGACAAGGCTATTCAGAAAGGGACGCTGCACGAGAATACGGCTTCGCGCTACAAATCCCGCCTGGGCAAGCGCGTCAGCGCAATTAAGTAAGCAGCGTTCAGTTCTCAGCGATTAGCTTCAGAAAACAATGGCAGACCTGTAATAGGTCTGCCTTATTTTTTTTCTGTCATAGTTGTTAAGTCCATGACTCATTGCGCCCGCACCATGCTTTCGCATCAGCGGATGACACCGCAGAGATGACGATTCTATCCGCTCCCCGTGCAGCGAAATGAATTCCGTATCACAGAATGATTGCGGGCTTTCATCAGGAAGGAAACACCCCATCCCCAGCGGTCTTCGCCATCCACGTGACGAATGACCACGTCGCAATGCCAAACCGGCTCAGCGCCTTGAGGCGGAGCAGGCTTGGCGGCGATCTCGAGCCAGTTCTTACCTTTTTCGCCGTTCTGCTCGGCCAGGAAACCGCTGATGTAATCTCCGATGTTTGTGTCTGTAGTTTCCGTGCCTACCCCTGAACAGGAAGCGTCGCTGGAAAGACTCACGTCCTGGCTGTCGAGCAGCGCGCGCAAGACTTCTTTCTTGGTGGGAGGTACCTTCTCGTCGTAGGCTTTTTCCGCCTTCGCTGAGGAAATGGAGGCCGATGCCTGTCCCTGCAGCGGCTGGGGACCACCCGAGCAGCCTGAACTGAACAGGCAAGCCGTCAGAAAAATTATTGAGTATCGCTTCATGGAATCATTTCGCCGTAAAAAAGCGCGATATCGGGACCGGGATAATGATGAACGAAATCTCCAGGCACCTGCGTGATTACTTTGTGCTGAGCATTGGAGTAGTGCCAGATCGTACCTCCAACGAAAATTCCAATGTGTTTTTTGGGAACGTTGGCCATGGTCTTCGCTACTACGTTTACATTGCTTGTAGCCGTCACAAAGACAAGGCAGGGGTCCAGAGTTGCGGGCCTGTCGTCCCACGCACCAACCGATGGGCAACGGGCAAAGACCTCATGGACACGAAGGTTCGCTCCATCGACTTTTCCCGTCCCAGCCGCTTTACACGTATATCCGAACTCGTAGTCCATCACGTGACTGACAAAGTGAGCACAGTGGTTATCTTTCGGCTCCACGTAAGAATTCCCGCATATCTGCTTGATGTTTTTGTTGATGAATTTATTTAGCTCAGTGGAAGTGATTGCCATAACAACCTCAGAATTCCAATTGGGTATGTATATAAGAAGGACGTGGAAAGAAGTCAAGTCGGATCTAAACGGGGAGATGCTCTTGCATCCAGCCCGGGGCTTCGACCTTGTGCTCGGCGGTCAAATCCATTATGAGACGTTCCAGAACCATGCGCTTGCTGACTGGATTAGAGCGCAAGGCGAGGTCGGCCTTGGCCACCAAGCGGATAGCGCGCGTCAGTTCGCGGCGGGATTTATAGCGGCGTGCCTGCTTGATGATGTCGTCGGCGGCGAATGGAGGCACGCGAAAGCCCTGCCACAGGGCCGCCCATAGCATTCGCTGGTCGCGCACGTTACGTTCGAGAATCACCAGCATCTGGCGAAACGTTTTTGCCAGCATGTAGATGTGTCCGATGGCTGCCTCTTCGCCTTCGCCGGAGAGCAGGATGGCATCGAGAATTTCGAGGGCGCGCACCCGCTCCTTGGCGGAAATAGCGTCAGTCAGTTCATATAACGAACGCTGCTTCGCGGCCAGCACCATGGTTTCGACATCGCCCAGTGTGATGCGCTTTTTTTCTCCGACGTAAAGAATCAGTTTCTCCAGTTCGTTGGAGATCATCATCATGTCGCCGCCCAGCGCGTCCACCAGTTCGCGAGCGCCATCGGCCTCCATCTTCACGCCGCCGCCGGTACAGAAATCCGTGATCCAGCGGACGGCTTCACCCTCTTCCACCCGCGCCAGTTCCACGATGCCGCAGTACTGGCCCATGGTTTCACGAATGCGCTGGTAGCGCTCCTTGTCCTGCATCTCCATGCGGCGGACATCGGCAGGAATGCTGATGTGGTCGGCGACGAAAACTAACAGCGCATCGGGGTTTGGATTTTTGCAGTAGCCTTCGATGGCGGCCAGCTTTTCTTCGTTGGATCCGCGGCCAAAAAGATTCTTCACGCCGCGGACAAAGAACACCTGAAACGGAGCCATCAGGGAAGGAGTACGGGCGCGGTCGAGTACCTCCGCCAGATCGGTTTCGGCGAGATCAAATTCAAAGAAGCTGAAATCCCGCAGGTCGGCCGGCACCAGGTGATCGAGAATTGCGCCGCGGAAGCGCTTGCGGAAGAATGCCTCATCGCCCACGAAGACGTATGCCGCACGCAGTTTGCGCGATTCTAATTCGCCGACAAAGCGCTCGGCCTGGGCGAAGGCCCGCATCAGAAGTTCTCCATCGTCGACCGCTGGTCGTTAGTAGTTGCTCGGGCTATCGGTCCACTCCGCCTAGGATTGAAGACGAGAGGCAAACGATTACCCTGCAACTTTAGCATCTAAAACCCCTCCAGAATGTTGGAGACCAGGGTGCGGGCAAAATCCTGCGAAAGACGGCGGAAGGCAGGAGAATCCTCTTCGAAAAAGCTTTTCAGGTCCTGCGAAACTTCATATTGCTCGCGAAACAGGTACGCCGGATTTTGATAGAGCACTTTGCCATCCCGACCCGTAAGCGTCACCTTCATGCTGACCACGACCAGAATGCTGGCGGCGCGCCCGGTGGACGTGTCATAGGCCAGCGGCGAAGTGGTGGTGGATAGAACGGTCCCGCGTAGGATCGCATCAGCGTCTTCGCCGGCATCGTTCACGATACGGTAACGGGTGCGAGTCGTAAACTCGCGCACTACAGAGGCGGTGAGCATCTGCTCGATCCGGTAGGTCAGCGTCTCGTTCTTGAATGCGGGGATAGCGATGGTCCGAACGTTTTCCGGAAGTTGCACAGCGTGTCCGGCGGTGTGATAGCCACATGCCACATTCAGCGAGAAGAGGACCCCAGCCAGCGCCAACAGCAGCGCCGCAAGCGCCTTCATTGAATCTTCCCCGTGGGGCGGGTGGCGGCCATGCTCTCGGCGCACTCGACTGCCGTCAGTGCGGCGATGCGAAGATTGTCTACGGCCGCCCACAACCACACACAGTTTGGTTGCAGGGGATCAATCTTGACCGACAGCTGGATGTCCGCCTGTCCCGCAGAACTCACGTTGCTGGGAGGTCTCCACCCAAGGCTTGTGAGAGAGCCTGCACATCAACATCGCCTTCCAGCTCAAGAAAGGCAGCCAAGGCATAGGAATGAAAGACTGGAGCTTGCAGCAGGATGACTGAGGGCTGCGGAGCACTGCCGCCGGAAATTTTCTGATAGTGGCGGGAAATACGAGCCTCAACCGAGTCCAGCACGGACTGCGCTTTCTGCCCATATCGCGCAACCATGTTGAAGGCGACCTGCGCGTCGTATACGTCTTTGGGCAAAGTCTGGAACGACAGCAGGTTCACTGTCTGTTGGTGCAATTCGTCCATGCCACGCTGTCCTTTTTCCGAAGCGGGCTCGAAGACCGTGACCACCGCGCGCTGGATGATTCCTACCTTCCTTGCACGCAACAAGAGCACTGCCAGAGTCACGGCAACCGGATGCGCGGTTATACATGGGCCGGGCTGCAGCTCCGGAGCAGGGATGTGGCCACGCTCGCGTTCGACCCACAACGAACGCACGCTGGCGCCGGGCTCATTTTCCAGTGCACCGGAAAGATCAATAATCGCGCTGCCGGCGTCGCGCGCATCCTTCCAGTTGCGCCGGGTTCCATCTTCGTCTGAAGAAAAGAAAGTGAAATCCACATTTTCAAACTGCTCGGCACGCACGCGTTGGATAAAGCTGATCTCATCGCCCATGGCCTCGAGCTGTCCCAGGGCTTCATCGTCATCGAGCAGTCGAATATCGGCTGCCGGAAAGTTGCGCTCGTTCAGCATCTCGGCGAGCTCTTTACCCTTGAGAGAAGCGGCACCGACAATCGCAGCCCGGTACAGACTTCCGCGCGCCGTGACCGGATGCGGCACAGACGTCGACTTGACAGGATCATTCGTCACGCGTGCGACGCCTCCTGGAACGGAGGCGGAGGAGGACCGCTCCTGCGGCGGAATATCCATTGCACTCGCCAGAAAACGCCGGAAACCATATACAGCAGCGCCACGGCAAACAGAACCTGCTGGGAATAGAACCAGATCGCGGCAAACAATGCGGCTAGAAAAAGGATTAGCCGAAAGGGATGGCTGGAGCGGAAATCGATGTCCTTAAAGCTGTAGAAGCGCCACGTGCTTACCATCAGATAGCCGACCGTGGTCACCATTGCGAGCCATGTCAGCGCCGTGTACCACGACACGATGGGGTCTCCACCTTCGAAGTGGACCACGGCCGCAATCACCCCTGCGCCCGCAGGAATGGGCATGCCAACAAAATATTTTTTTCCCGGACGCCCTGGGTTGGAGGGCTGCGGATTGTGCGTAATATTAAAGCGAGCCAGACGGCTCGCCCCCGCCATGAGAAACAAGAAACTGGCAATGGCTCCCAGTTGCGTGAGCTTGATGTGCCACTCGGTCAGCAGGACCGTTGGCATGAGATTAAATCCCCAAGTCCAGGCGAGCATTGCAGGAGCCACGCCGAAGGTGATTGCATCGGCCAGGGAATCCAACTCTTTTCCGAAATCGCTGCTGGTACCGGTCATGCGTGCGATGCGGCCGTCGAGCCCGTCAAACAATACTGCGAATCCGATTGCTTTGGCCGCGTTATCGAGGTGCCAGTACTCATTGACAGTGGCGTGCAGCACCTGCAGGATCGCGAAATAACCCAATGCCATATTTGCCGTGGTAAATAGCGACGGGAGGATGTACATCCCTTTGCTGCGCCGGCGCTGCGGTCTAGGCGGGATGCGATCGAGCGTAGGTTGCTCCATTCCGGAACCCAGAGAAGTCTGATCGGTCAATGCGCACTCTCCCGGGCGGGAGCGCCCACAGCGGCAGTCAGCGCACCCTGGGGCTGCAGATAAGCCAGAACGCTGGCACCGCCTTTCACGCGGTCGCCGACTTTAACGTTGACGTGAGCGGAGGCATCGATCAACACATCCACCCTCGACCCGAATTTGATCAGGCCCACGCGCTGGCCGCGCTCGAGGCGGTCTCCTACTTTGGGATGAAACACAATTCTCCGCGCCAGCAGGCCTGCAATCTGCTTGAAAACCACTTGTTGGCCGTCGCCCTCCATGGTGACGATATTCTGCTCGTTCTGCTCGGCGCATGCCTCGCTCATGGCGTTCAGATACCGGCCGTGCTGATATCGCACCTCGCGAACCACGCCTGCAATCGGGGAACGGTTCACATGCACATTAAATACGCTCAGAAAAATGCTGAAACGCGTCTGCTGCGTGCCTCCCACCGAAATCGTTGAAACGTCGGTGACCTTGCCATCACCGGGAGAAACCACCGCGCCTGCCTCTTGCGGGATGGTCCGCTCTGGATCCCGAAAGAACCACAAGAAGAAAAATGCGAGCAGGCACGGGATTATGGCCCAGGCAGGCCGAGTCAGCCAGCCCAGCAGAATTGCCGCGGCGACCAGACCTGCTGCGTAGAGGTATCCGTCACGAACCATGGGAACTTTAATTATAGAGCAGGGTGTAACTGCAAGTAAAAAAGGCGCTTTATGGCGCCCTGTGGAAGAACATTCCAGAAGATAAGTTCCTCCCTCGGCGGCGAAGCCGCTTGGAGGTTGGCCAGAAATTACGCTACGTTTACGCCGTACTGCTGACGATACTCGCGCTCAATGGACTCCATCTGGTCCTTCAGGCGCAGTTTCAGCTTCTTCAGGCGGACTTCTTCCAGCTTTTCGTCTTCGCTGAGATAACGTTTTTGGGTAAGTGTATCGAGGCGTTTCGAATACAGAGTGTGCTCGTGAGCTAGTTTGCGGAACTCCTCATGATTGGTGAGAAGTTGGTCTCTCGAAGTCAGCATCCAGCAGACCTCCAACCGGGATATATATGGGCTCAGGCTAGCACACGGTAAAAACGGGTTCAATGCCAAAAATGTGGTGCAAATCTCAGTATGAGAAACAGCCGCTCAATTGAGGGTCAGGCGGTACAGGACGGCATCTTCGGCGGGATCGGTATAGTAGGACTTGCGGCGACCAGTGTGATTGAAGCCTGCCTCTTCGTAAAAGGTTTGCGCTGCGGCGTTCGAGTCCCGGACCTCCAGAAACACAGCGCTGCTGTTGGTTTCGTTGGCGGCGGCCAGCAGGGTGTTTAGAAGGCGCTTCCCAATCCCCTCCCGGCGGGATGTGGGAGCTACGACGATGTTTTCCAACTCCCATTCGGGAGCGAGATGGAGAGCCACCAGAAAACCCAAAATGCCCGACGATGACTCGGCTACGAGAAGCAGTCTGTCTGGTCCTTCATGCTGGAACGCCTGCCGATATTGCTCTTGGGTCCAGTGAGCGGCGGCAGGGGAGTGCCGATCCAGATGCATCATGGAAGGAATGTCGGCGAGAGTGGCGCGGCGGATGTTCACGAAGTCTCTGGAGTAGTTTCAGCTAGAAGCTACTTCCGGTACTGGAACACCCGATTGCACAGCTCGCCGAATGCCTCGTGTCATGCGTGGGGTACTTTTTCTCAGACTCACGGAAATGTAAGAAGGGAGAGGCCCTGCTCCGCAGTCTGCGGCTCCAACATACAATGAGCCGCCCATCTGGGTAGAAAAATGACGTAGGGGTAAGCGCTTTTTGCATGAGTTTTCGCAGGCCTTAAGCTTTTTAAACAACCCGGCTATCGCCCATCCACCATTGAGTATAGCGAGACTTCGCGGCCCTTCAGAACAGCTAACCGCGATCCATCCGGGGATAAGGCGAAACCGAAGGCGTCACCGTCTTTGCCAACTTCTATAGTAGACGTTTGTTTATTCTGAGCAAGATCGAACACACCTATCCTGACGGCGTCCAGGCATGCGTGTGGTTCTCCAAACAGCGCTCTCTTCACTCTGAAGCTGGAGAGTGCAAAGGCAACGAACCGACCTTCCGAAGCAACAGAAGATTTCCGAGAAAACTCTTCGAAATAAGGTGCGCAAGACGAATTCTGGGAAGGAGTCCTCGTCCCATATCCATTGAAAGCACCAAGG
>QIAK01000193.1 GCA_003225515.1 Acidobacteriota bacterium
GACTGAAAGGTTTAGTAACGTAGTCATCCGCGCCTAATTCAAGTAACAATACTTTGTCAGAGACATCACTGGCGGCGCTCAATACCACAATGGGTACATTAGGGGAGGCGGCCTTGATCTCTTTACAGACATCGCGGCCAGATACCTTCGGAAGGCGCAAATCCAAGACGATCGCCGCCGGCGCGGAAGACTGGAAACTATCGAGCGCAGAGCGTCCATCCGACTGCGTTTCCACGGTGTAGCCCTCGGTTTCGAACAGGCGCCGAAGCGCTTTCTGCACCGCCGGGTCATCTTCGACAACTAAGATGCGGCCCACTGGCTTGGCTGAGGCGGAAGGCGTCAATGGTCTCGCATTCGTGAATGGCGTAGCAAGATTCCCCATAGAGAGATTGTCCTGTTGCTCGGTGGACGACTTTTCGGCCCAACTTATGGCCGAACTGCCTCGACTTCTGAAGCTTACAACGGTTTAGCGGCTTCACCGAGTTATGAACGCCGCTTTAGACATCTTTTTTACAATTCGGAGGCGCTGTAAAAAGAAGCCTGATTGCGTGGAGGCATCCTAGCCAGCGGTGCCACAAACCCCGCTTACACGCAGAATTCACGCCATTGTCACGAACCTGAAACCTTCTAATGGCCCCAAGTGTTTACCCTACGGTAAGCACTGTATAGACCGTCTTCTGTAGCTTGCCCTACGCTAAGTAGGTTTTGCGTAGCTGTTCCGTGTAAAGGCTTTAGCTTCACTATCCCTCGCAAGGAGTTCGCAATGCGCTTGTCTAGCAAGATATTGGTACCGGCGTTGTTGCTGTCGTGCTTGGCGCTGCCAAGTCTCAGTTTCGCAAATAGTAATACCGACTTTAGCAATAGCGGAGGCACCCTCTCGGGAACGAGTGCGGGCCTCTCTCTTACGGGTTCCACGTTGATTGCGGTTATCGGATTCAACGGTGGGGGATTGACCACTGGCAATTTGGGTACGGTCGAATTCACCACCGGTGCTTTGTCCAGCGGAACGCTGGCGATGGGGGGAACCTTCGATAGTGGTGGTACGTTCACCATTACCGGCAATGGCAGCGGCGGACTTCCCAATGGAGTTTTATTTTCTGGTACGTTCTCCGGATCGGTGACCTGGACCCTCGCAACGCTTGCCAATGGAACTCACAACTACACTCTTACCGGTGTAGTCACCGGAACCATGAGCGGAGTGAGCGTGAACGGCGTTACCGTTCAGTTGACCATTAACACTGGAAAAGGGTTCTTCGATGGCTCAACTTCGATTTCCGGTGGCGACACGAGTGTTTCCACTTCTGTTCCGGAGCCCTCGACTTTGGGGTTAATGGGAACAGGCGCGTTCGCCCTAGCCGGTTGCATCCGTCGAAAGCTGCTTGTTGCACGCTGAGCAGCACACAACCAATTAAAGCGACGCCCGCTCGTATGCGGGCGTTTTTGTTTTCCCGGCTTAGGGTTTTCGCGAAGCTAACCTATCTCTGCCTTGAGTTGCAAGCCGAGAGCCTGAGAGCCGAACTCCCGTGCATCGTCCTTATCGTAAAATGAAACGCTTGCCTGACCTCTCGCAATTGGACGGTCTCGCCGTCGTGCTGGTGCGCGCGCGCAATCCTCTGAACATTGGTGCCGCGGCTCGTGCCATGAGCAATTTCGGAGTGCACCGGTTGCGTCTGGTAAATCCTTACGCTCCAGGATTTCGCGAGGCCCGTTCCGCCGTCGGCGCCTCTGATCTGCTGCAAAGTGCGGAAGAGTACAAGAGTGTGGCCGAGGCAGTTGCCGATTCCGCCCTGGTCGTGGGCACGACCGCAGTGCGAGAACGTGCCTTAGAACTGCCGGTGCACCGGCTCGACGAGCCTGCCGGGGCGGCGATTCGGCAGCAATTGCAAACTCAGAGCGTTGCTCTGTTGTTTGGATCGGAAAAAACTGGCCTCACGAATAAAGATTTCACTCACTGTCACTGGCTGCTCAATATTCCTACGAGCCGGCAGAACATCTCCATGAACCTCGGCCAGGCAGTCGCGGTATGTCTGTACGAACTGGCTCGGAGCACGCCTCTCGAACCTCCCGCCGAGGACGTAAAACCAGCAACGGCGGGAGAATTGGAAAAAATTATTCAGGGACTCATGGAGTCGCTCCGTATCAGCGGATATGTGAAGCCGGGGACAGACGCCGTTTTCGAGAAAAAAGCGCGCAGCCTGATTCTGCGCTTCAAACTGCAAGAATACGATGCCAAGCTGCTTCTCGGCATGGTGCGACAAATCGTGTGGAAGCTCCATCAAGGCGCAAAGCGCGAGTAGCGCTGCGCGGTGCTGGCGGCTCGCCCGCCGTCCCCGCACCGGAAATTAACGCGTAACCCGCTGGGGGACTGCCTGAGTTGAAGTTCTCTTGTAACGGAACTGAATTGCCCAAATGCTAGGTGTGGGTTTTCCATCCGCTTGTGGCGGTGAAAATTCCCACTGCTGTGCCGCCTTCAATGCCAGGCCTGCGAAATACCTGCTTGGCCCCGGCGAGGTGAGTTTCGCAGCAGTCACCTTGCCGGATGAATCCACATCCACCCGCACTCCGACCTTAATCGTGCCCGTGATGGTATTGCGTGCACTCTTCGAAGGCTCAGGAAGAACCTGGTTGACCACATCGCCGCCAGAGCTGGCAAGCTTCTGGGTAGGCGCAGAAGCTTGACGATCCGCAGGTTTGGCGGCAACTGCGGGCGGCGCGTGCGGCAAAGCCTGGGCTTGAGGTTGACTCTGCGGCGCTGCCTGCTCACTGGAAGCCGCCGCTGGCGCGGACGCCTGCTCCGGTCCGTTCTTCCCATGAGATAAGAAAATCACCAGACCTACTAGCACCGCAGCCGCTAACGATGCTGCGATGATTGGTCCCGATCTTTTAGATCGGCGCGGAGGAGGCGGCGGCGCTTGAGTTTCTGCCGGTACCGACCGCCCCGCCGGCTGTAACCGCGCCTGGATCTCTGAGATCGAGCAACGCCGTTTGGGGTCGAGATGCAGGCACTCATGAGCAATCCCGCGGAAGGGTGGCGGAACGGTTTCCGGCGGATCGGGGCTGCTTGAGGGGTCGCTTTCAAAAGATACGTTCTGCGTCAGCGCGGCCACCAGCGTCACGCCGACAGACCACACGTCGCCCGCAGGCGAGATGATTCCTGCCGCGGTTTCAGGTGCGTCGTAGACATCGCGGCGCCGGCTCGCCGGATTCGACGCAGCCGCCGACACAATCTGGTCTGCGGAGAGCTTCAACTGATCGTCCATCGCATGCACATTCGATGGCTTCACGCGCCCGTGCACAAATCCTTTGCTGTGCAGATAGGAAAGTGAGTCAAGCAACGGCGGCAGCAAATCGGTAACTTCAGCCGGCGCGAGTGGCCGCTGGGGAAGAATCTGCGACAAATCCTCCTCCGCATATTCCATGACCAGATAAAGAAGAGGTGTCCCGTCCATCCGGCAACGTCCGGCGTCGTAGATGCGCATCAGGTGAGGATGGGAAAGCTGCGCGGCTGCGCGCCAGCGGACCAGTTGCTCATCGGCATCTGCATCGGCCGCGATCAATTTGATGGCGACCTTCTGAGTTTGTCCCGGCCTCTCAGTGAGAAAAACGGCGCTGTGATCCGAGCCGCCCAGCCACTGCCGCAGCGGAAATTTGCCATCGGCGCGGCCTTCCCACTTCTTCCATGTCTCAGGATTGCTCATGAGCTGCACTCGCGAACAGACATTCTATGCCATCCGCGAAAAACGCGTAAATACACATGCTTAGGTGGGCTCGAATTTTTCCAACTTCTATGCAGGCGCCCTGAGACCGACCTCCTCTCCCGCGAAAAATTCATCTTCGCGTGCTGCTGTACGTGCTTTCGACCATTGCGAAGCATGCACGAACTCACCTGCTCTTGTAGCTGAACGTCACCTTTGTTTCTTCATCCAGCACCAGCGGGCGCACGAAGCTGAACGAAGTCCCCGCACGTGGGACATCGATGGCCACCGGCAGCACGCCCGCAACCCGCCGCTGCAAATTGACGACATTGGCGGAAGCGGCTTGCTGCTGAGGTGCGTTCTTGGTTTGTATTTGCAGTTCGGAGTAGCGGCCATTCAATGCCGGAGCTTCACTAGTCACTTCAACTACTTCCGATGTTGAACCGATGCCGAGCGCAAAACTGTAGGTCGAAGGTCTGGCCGAATCGTAGATGGCATCCCGAACTGTAGTCTTGAATCCTTGAGATTCAGCCTGGATTCTGACCCGTCCGGAGGGCACATTGGAAACGACCCAGCGTCCCTGCTGATCTGTGTTGGTCGACCTGGAATAGCCAACATCCGTCTGAGTCACAGTTACGCGCGCGTTAGCGATCACTGCGCCCGATGGATCGGCCAGCACGCCTCCAAGTTGTCCCGGAAGAATGGCGCCTATGCTGACTTTTCCGGCAAGAATAGGTTCTTCGTTGTCAGGGCTGTTGTAGGAGTAAGTGGCAGCGTCCGCTTGGAACGCCGGCGGCACTCGATTCGCCGCAATGACGTCGCCGCCGAAATCTTTTACCTTGTACTGCTCCGGGAGAAAAACTTCCCAGTTCAGCAGGCTAATCGGAATGTCCATACTCGGCAGACTGAGATCGGCGCCACCCTTTTTCGCGAACGGAGCGCCGGAGTGCATGAAGACAAACGAAACAGTATAGGAAACGTTGGGGCGAAATCCCGGACGCAGCAGCGGGACGCGGCTTCCGTCGGGCCCTTGCACCGGCTTTACGCGCTCGCCCCCCACGTCCGCTGAAAGAATGCTCGCGCCCGCAGGCAGAGCGACTTTCAGGAATGGTTGCGCCTGATTCTTGACCGTCAGCTTCACCTCGGTCAGCGACTTGCCCTCCGATGTGACGAGGGTCGTGACCTGCGCGCTTTCGGCCACCGCGGCGAGCACGCTGCCGTCCGGAAATCGCACCCATTGCAGCGCCAGCATGGGCGATTCACTGGCCTGCTTGTGATATCGGAACGCCGCTTGCGGCGGGAAGTGCGCCAGCGATCGCAAGTAGGGATTTGCCTCTTTCACATCCATGCGCTTCAGGCCTCCGCCTTCGGTTGCGGTCAGTTCAATCGTGCCTGCGCCCTCGACTAGCACCTCGCCAGTCTCGCGCTGCGCTTTCTTGAAACTGAGAAATGGCGCATCGGCTTTCGAACCGTTAATGGATCGCTCCAGCGAAATCAGGAACTGGTGACTGCGTTGCGTCGGAGCATTCACCTTCAGCGTTAACACGCCGGAATTGGTTTCGGTGGAGTCGAGTGTCGCGCCCGTCACTCCGGTGACTTCGTATCCCGCCGGCACTTCCACATGGAATTGAGCCGGTTCGCCCTGTATCACGGTCACATCGGCAAGTACCTCGACGCGCATCTGCTCTTCGCTGACCGAAATAAGCGTCTTCGCGTCGGCCAGGAACCGCAATTCCCGCGGTACGGCTTGAACCACAGTTTCACGCGTCGCCCACCAGATGTTCGTAGGCTGCCCCGGAACCAGCGTGGCTTCAATCGCGGTGTGTCCGTTCTCCGATTTGCGGCTCGTGATCAGGCCGGAACTGATGGTGGCAAAGGTGTGATCGCCCGGAATCACCAGCGTGAGTTGCACGCTTCCCGCGGAGGGCACGGGAAGGCTGAACGATGCACGCCCGGCTTCAATTCGCAATGGCAGCCCGGCGTCGAGCGCGACAGAGAATTCTCCGGGTCCTGAGAGTAGCGCCGTGTGCGTACCATTTTCCTGCTGCAACGGAACTCCCTTACCGTTCTGGTGCGCGTCGAGAATCGTCATTCCGCTGGTCAGCGGAACCTTGCTCACACCCTTGCGGAATATTTCTCCATCAATTTGCACCGTGCCGCGCACGCCATCATTTTCAACCTTTAGTTTCACGTCCGCGTGCTTGATCGAGTATGGCAGCGGCGCTGGATCAGATTTCTTCGGTGGCTTCGCTGCAAGTTCCACCAGCCGGTTATATTCGTCGAGCGTCAGCGTGACATTGCCGGAATCGGGCAAGGGCAGCGTGGATTTCTCGTCGGCCGGAGACACTCGTGCCGCACAAAGAGTTGCACTGCAAACCACTAACACCATCAGGAATCGGGTTTTCATCGCACGCCTCCCTTTTTGTCGCGCTGAAAGCTGAATTCTGCTGCCGGAGACTGGTTCTCGCCGGTCAGCTCAGAAACCAGGAAAATCGACGGGCCGAATGCCGGAAACGACACATCGATCGGCAGAATGCCGGTGACTTTTCCAGCATTTGATTTCGCCCGAAAGCTATCAAGCAGCGCCTTAGTGGCGTCCTTCTTCTCTTTCGAATCTGTGTCTTGCAGTTTTCCGAACAGCTCTTGTCGATCGAATTCCTTGGGAGTCGCCGGCGCTGCCAGGGGCCCCCCAATCGTGGCACCAGTGCTGCCGCCAATTCCACCGGCGGAACCCTTTCCGATTGTGCTGCTATACCCGATGTCAATGCGGGCTGGCATCAGCACCGCCGATGTCGGATTCGCATACTCCTGCGTGCGAAACGTCCCCGGCTCTGCCGTCAAGTGATACAGCGGCGGATAATACAGCAGCATTCCCGTCCGTGAAATGGGAAGATCGAGCGCGGGCAGGTTCAACTTCTCATGCCCTTTTTCATCCCACTTCGAGGCCTTGCTGAGATAAAGAATCTCCACCGCGAACGCCGGTGCATCTTCTCCGCCCCGCGATTTTTCGAGGGGCAGCAGCAGGCTTCCATCCGGCGATTGCCCCGGACGAACCGGCTTCCCTCCCAATGAGACGCTCCACACAGTCGCTCCCGACGGAAGCGTGACCTTCACAAAGTTGCGCTGATTGTTGCGCACCGCGTACCGCGCTTGCACCAACTCCTTGCCATCGGTGCTCATCAGCACCTGATAGTGAGCTT
>QIAK01000561.1 GCA_003225515.1 Acidobacteriota bacterium
CTCCCACATCGCTGTCTTCTCGACTGGCGAGTTGCGGCTCTCTCTCGATGACCGTCACGCGCGAGCCGAAGCGTCGAAAGGCTTGCGCGAGTTCAAGCCCGACGTAACCGCCTCCCAAAACAACGAGGTGTTCGGGTAGCCTGTCCAAATCTAGCGCTTCCACGTGAGTCATCGGTTCGGACTCCCTAAGACCGGGAACATCTGGAATGACGGCGTGAGTTCCCAAATTCAGAAATACGCGCTCGCCCGCGATCACCCTCGTGCTCCCGCCGCTGAGTGAGACCTCGACTGTTCTGGGACCCACGAAACAGGCAGAGCCCATGATCAGTTCAGCCCCGCTAGCCTTGTAGCGGTCGAGATGGAGCTGAATCAGATCCTCAACCATCTTTCTTTTGCGGCGCTGGATACCTGCCATATTCACAGAAAGCGATCCCAGTTCCAGCCCAAATTCCTCCGCGCGCCTTGCAAAAGAAGCCACCTTGGCACTGTGAATGATGTTCTTGCTGGGAAGACATGCGATGTTGGGGCAGGATCCTCCCACCAGTTTGCGCTCAATCACGGCAGTCCGATGGCCCGCGCCAGCCATCGTCCATGCCATATACTTTCCAGCCTCGCCGCTCCCCACGATTAGGACCTCATACCGCTCTGTCTGAGGCATAACTCTGTCCTTTCGCTGATTCGTTCGTCGTCATCTTTCGATTTCCACACGACGCGTCGATGCGAGCAATCATTGGGCATCACCGTCATGCAGGATAAGCCGGAACGGCCGATCAATCGGGCGTTCGTTGTTCAATCCGCGGTCTGCAACGCGGGGCGGAGAGCCGCTCGTCTGGCCCTCCACCCTCGTGCACCGACCGGTCTCTTACTTCGGCCATCAAAAGTAGGCAATGCCCGGATGAGAAATGATCGCGTTGCCTTTGCTACATCCACTCTCGTCGTGCCCCATACTGTTACTGCGCCTCGCGTTCGGTTCCGTGCTGAGCGGCTGAATGGTAAGACCTTATTTGTTCCGCTTTGAAAGTGTATGGACGTACGCAACCAATGAATCGATCTCGGCCGGTGACAGCTTGTCCTTGAATGCAGGCATATTGTCTTTTCCGTTGCTGATGATCTGCTGGAGTTGTGCATTCGTTTGGTTTTGAACTGGCGCCGATCCAAGATCAGGTGCGTTCAGGCTTTTTCCCACCGCCGTTGGAGGGCCGTTCTGACTGTGGCATGTTGCACAATTTCCCTTGAACAGAGTCGGTCCCGTTTGGTCCTGGGGCTCTGCAAAAACGGTCCCTCGGAGCGAAATAAAGAGTGCCAACACCGCAAATACCATCCTGCAACAAAGCGTCCTATTAGAGTTCTGCTGGATCTTAGTCATCGAACACCTCTCTAAAACATTCGAAGCACTTGATATGCCATTCCTGCCTGACGGAACAGGCAGATAGTTCGCGCTCGCCACTCATAGCTTCGGCGGAATACCGACACCGTGTCCCGCGATTGACACGAACCGCTACTGCAACCCTGTGCTCGTCGCCCATTTAGGGTGGGAAAGCTCGCAAGAACAACGCTTGCATCCGACACACAAGCCAGGAGGTTTTGGAGACGGGCTTGCTATATCTCAAATGTTGATGGCTGATTCGACCTTCCTTCCCCAGTCATGGTTGGAGTGAAGGAGTATCGCTGGATCATTGGATAGACGATCATCCGTCCACAAACAGCGATTATGTCGCAAGAAAAAGGGGAATAATTATGAATCGAATTGATGCAAATACGCAGCTTGGCTTTGTAGGAGTTGGTGCGATGGGCAGTCGTATCGTCCGTCGCCTGCTGGCAAGTGGATACAAAGTAGCAGTCTATGACCTCTCTCGCGAAAAAGCGGAGGCCCTGATCGTCGACGGCGCAACCGTTTCGAACAGTCTCGCAGACCTTGCAAGCATGGCGGAAATCATCTTGTCTTGCCTGACCAACGATGAAGCAGTACGCAGAGTGTATCTCGCCCCTGACGGACTCCTCTTTCATGCCGCGCCGGGCACAGTCGTTCTGGAAATGAGCACGATTCGTCCACAAACCAGCCGTGAAGTGGCTCGCGTGGGCGCGGATCGTGGCGTGCGCGTGTTGGACGTTGCGATTTCCGGCAGCACTCCCGCGGTCGACCAGGGCACGGTCACGCTACTCGGTGGTGGTGACTCAAACGTCTTTGAGGCGCTTGAGCCCATTCTTAAGACAATTGCCAAGCAGTATTTCCATCTGGGTTCAAGCGGATCGGGGACAGCCGCAAAGCTGGTCGTTAACGCGCTACTCGGCATCGGTATGCAGGCGATTGCTGAAGCCTGTGCATTGGGAGAGAAAGAGGGGCTGGATCGTGACCAACTTTTCACTGTCTTAGGCAAGACTGCAGTCGTCGCCCCTGCTCATATGGGCAAGTTACCCCGTGCGATGCGAAACGATTACAGTCCACAATTCCCATTGCGGCTGATGAACAAGGATTTCCGCTTGATTCTCGAGGCTGCTTCGCAGTCGAACTTGGCATTGCCAGCGACGGAGGCGGCTTTTCAGGTCAATTCCGATGCATCCATTTTCTGGCCTGACCTTGATTTCTCAGTCGTGATCCAGGAGATGGAATCCCGGGTGCAGAAGTAAGGATGAGAAGAAGGAGTCGAGCAATACAACTTTCTATTTGCCAGCCCTGCAAGGCGCGCACGCTTTTGGAGCGCAAGATATAGACGCCGTGCAGACCGCAAGCGAAATGAATACTGTGGAGAATAACTGATGATCTCTAGCCTAACGGGTACTCACGCCGACTGGGTTGTGGGGGTTGCTCGCATCGTATTGGGAATCATATTTTTTGCTCATGGCGCTCAAAAGATGTTGGGTTGGTACGGCGGACCTGGTCTCGCCAGCAGCATGCGCACGTTCACCGAGCATCTGCACCTTCCCCCCACTCTGGCCTTTCTGGTCATCGCCGGGGAACTGTTCAGTGGAGTCGGGCTGATCGTCGGGCTACTCAGCAGAATTGCCGCGCTTGTCATCGCGCTTACGATG
>QIAK01000194.1 GCA_003225515.1 Acidobacteriota bacterium
TTTACGACACAATTTCACTCGATTCTGAAATGCAATTGAATGCAAACTCCCTCGAAAAAGGGATACGAAAAAATAAAAGGTAAGAGGAATATAAAATGTTAAACAAATCATCAATCGCAAAACGGCTCGCGCTCGGATTCGGGATCGTGCTGTTTCTGCTTCTCGTTATCACCGTCGCTGGCTACTGGGGCATGGAGTCGATCACGCGCGAGACCGTGTCAATGTTGCGCGGCGATGCGAAGATTTCCCAACTTGCCGACGAAGCCAAGATCACCACTCTCGAACTTCGCCGTTTCGAGAAGGATATCCTCCTGAACGTGGACAACAAACCAGTAATGCAGGCCTATCAGGAAAAATGGAAAACGCAGCTGGCGCATCTGCGTTCAACCATCAACGAGCTGAATAGTCATGCCATGTCAGAAAGCAGTAAGCAGTTAGTCAATGCGATAGAGGTGGAAATCACCGTCTATGAGCGTATCGATGGAGCAGTGCTTGCAATCAACGATGGAACAGTCAAGACACCTCAGCAGGGCAACGCTAAAGTGTTCGACGTTAAGGACGAAATCCACCGCATGGAAGGCGCTGCGACCGACTTAGCCGACAAGCACCGCAAGGTTATGGCGGATAAAGAGGAGACCATTACGGCCTTCGCTCGCCAGACCGCTCTGATGATGTTTACTGTGGTCCTCATCAGCTTTGTTGCTGCGACATTCGTGACCATTGTGGTTTCGCGTGGAATTACGCGACCGGTTAAAGCGATGGCGGAGCACCTGGGAGAAATGGCGCAGGGCAGCGGAGACCTAACCAAGCGAATCGATATTGCTTCGCACGATGAAATCGGCCACATGGCTGCCTCATTCAACGCTTTTGTGAAGAAGCTGGAGGAGATCATCAGCGAAGTTCGCGTCAGCAGCGATGGAGTCGCGAGTGCTGCGACCCAGGTTGCCGCTTCCGCAGCATCACTGTCGCAGGGCACAAGCGAGCAGGCCGCTTCTATCGAGGAAACGACGTCAAGCCTCGAACAGATGAGCGCCTCAATCACGCAAAATGCGGAGAACAGCCGCCAGATGGAACAAATGGCGGTCAAAGGCGCGAAGGACAGTGACGAGTCGGGTGGAGCTGTTCGGGAGAGCGTGAGCGCGATGAAGCAGATTGCGGAGAAGATCTCCATCATCGAAGAGATCGCTTATCAGACCAACTTGTTGGCGCTCAACGCGGCAATTGAAGCCGCTCGCGCCGGTGAGCATGGGCGCGGTTTTGCAGTGGTTGCTACTGAAGTCCGCAAACTGGCGGAGCGCAGCCAAACTGCGGCGCAGGAGATCGGCGGCCTTGCCGCTAACAGCGTCGCCGTCGCAGAGCACAGCGGCGAACTGTTGCGTGAACTGGTTCCCGCTATCAAGAAGACGGCCGAACTGGTTCAGGAAGTCAGCGCATCCTCGCGCGAGCAATCCTCCGGCGTGGTCCAGATCAACAAGGCCATGTCGTCCGTCGATACAGTAACTCAGCGTAATGCTTCGT
Organism: Acidobacteriota bacterium; assembly: GCA_003225515.1. Taxonomy (GTDB): domain Bacteria; phylum Acidobacteriota; class Terriglobia; order Terriglobales; family Acidobacteriaceae; genus Sulfotelmatobacter. Next base: position 1,519 of record QIAK01000194.1, read on the forward strand.
CGGCGGAAGAACTCTCCAGCACGGCCGAAGAATTGGCCGCACAATCGGAGGCGTTGCAGCAACTGATGGCATTCTTCCGAGTGGCCGGAGAACGGGTCGCATCCGCAACTCGGCGGCCGCCCACGGCAGAGCACAAGCCTTTTCAGCACCTGGCTCAGCCCATTCCTCCCAAGAAGGTGAATGGTTCCGCTGTGGAACATAATTTTACGCGCTTCTAAAAAGGCAAACTTCCATGCAGATAACACGAGAAGATACCGGCCGTGACACTGAGCAGAACGTTCAGCAGTACCTGACGTTCATGATCGGCGGTGAAGAGTACGCGATTAGTCTCCTGAAGGTCAAGGAGATCATCGAGTACGACATCGTCACCCATGTTCCGAAAACTCCAGAATGGATTCGCGGCGTGATCAATTTGCGGGGCAGCGTTGTACCCGTGATCGATCTCGCCGTGAAGTTCCGGCAAGCCCAGAGTGTTGCCGGGAAGCTGACCTGCATCGTCATTACTGAGGTGCAGTGCGGCGATGAGGCGGCCGTGATGGGCATCATGGCCGATGCTGTACGCCAAGTCATCGATCTCAGACCGCAAGATATCGAGGAGTCTCCGACCTTCGGTACGCGCGTCAGAGTCGATTACCTGCTGGGCATGGCGCGTTCAGGCAAAAAGTTCTGCCTGCTTCTTGATACCGAGAAGGTCCTGTCCATCGATGAACTTCTTGAGCTTCCCGATTCTTTAGAAGAAGGCGCGGGGACTTCACCCTCCGAAATTCAAGTGGCCGCAGTCCCGTTACCAGTGGAAGCTTCCAATACTCCAGATGTCTCTGAAGAGGCAATCTCGGAATAGTGAAAGCAATGTCCAGGAACCAAATAGATTGTCAATCTCAGCCGTCGATCGCCCGGCGGAATAAAGAGATGAATGACCGTTCCAGGCTGACTCCGAGTCTGTTCGGCGAGTATCAGCGTCTCATTTACAACGACGCCGGCATCTGGCTCGCAAGCCATAAGCAAGCTTTGTTGACGGGCCGACTCGCCCGCCGATTGCGGCTGCTCGGTTTGGGCAACATGCAGGAGTACTACGATCTGGTGACGCAGCCCGATCAGCAGCACGAGCGGGCGGTGATGATCGACTGCATCACCACCAACGAAACCCATTTTTTTCGCGAGCCGCGGCACTTCGACTATCTGGAACGTCAGGTGTTTCCCAAATGGCAGCAGGAAGCCACAGCCGGGATTCGCCCACCGCATCTCCGCATTTGGAGCGCCGGCTGTTCTACGGGTGAAGAGCCGTACTCCCTGGCCATGCTTTTGCTGAAGCACTTCCCCGAAGGCAAAGGATGGGGACTGGAGGTTCTCGGAACTGACATCTCAACGCGGGTGTTGGAGAAGGCGCGCGTCGGGATCTATTCCATGGAAAAATCAAAAGAGATTCCCACCGACCATCTTCACGCCTACATGCTGAAGGGAAGCGGCGACCACAAAGGCATGATGAAGGTGAGTCCGGAATTACATCGAGTGGTCAGGTTTGCACGGCTGAATCTGCACGCCGATTCCTATCCGGTCTTCGGCTCGTTCGATCTGATCTTTTGCAGAAACGTCCTGATTTATTTTGACCAGGAATCCAAAACGAAGGTCATCGCCGGAATCTTGCGCCATCTCTCTCCTTCAGGCCTGCTCTTTGTCGGGCACTCGGAGCACTTGGGAGGAATTGCACCCAACCTGAAGACAGTCGCCCCCACCATTCACGCCCTGGCTTCGAGCAATCCAGTCCATGAGCAGGTCCGGGCGGGGGGAGCGACGGCAGGTTCTTCGTTTCAAAGCTGAGCAATCCTGTGATCTTCTCTCGGCACAAACCGAAACGCCTCGACGGAAGCGTCCGCGTGCTCGTGGTTGACGACTCTGCCGTCGTCCGTCAAGTCATGCAAGGCATTCTCGAGACGGATCCGAAAATTAAGGTCAGCGTCGCCGCCGACCCCATTATTGCCTGGGCCAAAATCGAAAAGGAAACGCCCGACGTTGTCATCACTGACCTGGTGATGCCGCGCATGGATGGCCTTACCTTCCTGAGAAAAATCATGGAAGAACGGCCGATGCCAGTTGTGGTCTGCTCTGAAGTCGCTCACCGCCGTACCGAAGACGCAATTTCTGCGCTCGAACTTGGGGCCATCGAGGTCATTAAAAAACCGAAGCTCGGGGTTCGTGATTTTCTTAACGAATCTGCACTCATGCTGATTGACGTGGTGCACAGCGCTGCGCAGGCCAGGATAACTCCAGCTCCGTTTCTTCCTGTGGCTCCGCGAAATACTGCCGACGTGGTCCTGACCTTGGGTCCTCCTCCGCGGCACCATCCAGGGGGAGACAGGATCATTGCGGTGGGCGCCTCTACTGGTGGCACAGAAGCGATTCGCGAGTTTCTCCAGGCTATGCCGCCCTATTGTCCTGGGATTGTCATCGTTCAGCACATGCCGGAAGTTTTTACTCGCGCTTTTGCCGACCGACTGAACAAAGACTGCACGATTGCGGTCAAAGAAGCTGCCGATGGTGATCCCATCATCAGTGGGCGAGCGCTGATCGCGCCCGGGAACCATCATCTCCTCGTGGAGCGAAATGGATTGTCCTACGTTGCTCGAGTGAAAGAAGGACCGCTGGTCTCCAGGCACCGACCCAGTGTCGATGTGCTTTTCCGCTCGGTTGCGAAATCCGTAGGATCGCGCGGCGTTGGCGTGATCATGACAGGAATGGGAAATGATGGTGCACAAGGTTTGCTGGAGATGCGAAACTCCGGCGCTCTCACAATTGCGCAAGATGAAGCCAGTTGCGTCGTTTTTGGCATGCCTAAGGAAGCGATTGCCCGCAACGCCGTAGTAACGGTTGTTCCGTTGCGGCGACTGGCAGGAACTGCTTTGGCGATGGCTGGATCGGGCCACTTATGACGCCGCTCGATTCGTCCGAGGCTACGAAGGTTCTTTGAGCGGGGCCTTAGCCTTTGCTACGGGCAAATCGCGTTCAGGAGAAAGCAAGGCCAGTTCCAGGCGACTGGACACCCCCATCTTCACATAAATATTGCTGAGATGGCGCTTCACGGTTTCCTCGCTGATCGACAACCTGGATGCAATTTCCTTATTACTATTGCCATCGCGAATCGCAGCAATAACCTCCGCCTCGCGCATGGTCAGGGTTGCCGCGCGCTGGTTTTGCAACTGTCCGAATTGGGCGAGAATGTCGCTTCCCACCCAATATTCTCCATGGCACACCGATCGAATGCTTCGCAGAAGAACATCTGGCGGAGATTCTTTCAGCACCACCCCGCGCGCACCCAGTTGCAAGGCGCGGGTTACCTCAAAACTCTGAATCCCCGCCGTCAGCAGGATCGTGCATACCGGCAACTCGTCCTGCGACAACTCCCGTAATACTTCCAGGCCCGGCACTCGGGGCATCATCAGGTCTAGCAGAAGCACATCGGGTTTCAGTTTCCGTGCCAGCAGAACGGCTTCACTCCCATCACAAGCTTCCGCGACGACGGTGAAATCACTCTCATTCACCAGCAGACGGCGCAGCCCATCCCGGAAGATGGGGTGATCGTCAGCGATGAGAACGCGGATCTGAGGAGCCATTTTAAGAATCGAATCTTTTAAGCTATATTCGCCGGCACCGGTTGCGGAAGCCTGATTTCCAGCCGCGAGCCCTGGCCCGGCCTGGATTCTATCGTAAGTTCAGCGCCAATCGCGCGCGCGCGCAACTTGATGATGAGTGGCCCTCGCCGGATTCGTTCCAGTTCCAACTGCGAAAGCCGGCCGCTGAACTCAAAGCCCCGGCCATCATCTTCGATCGTCAGAACCCAGGCATCCTCTTGCGCGCCCAGACGCACCAGAACGTTTTCAGCCCCGCTGTGCTTGAGTACATTGGCCAGAGCTTCCTGAACGATGCCGACGATTTCACGCGCGCTCGAAGCAGGCAGATTTACATTGCTCTCGCAGACAAATTTCGCCGTGATGCCGGTATCGTATCGATAACGTTCGACCATTCCCGAAAGCACGTCCACCAGGCTTCTGGGATCGAACTCCGGGGGCTGCAACTGCTGAATCATGCCGCGCAGGCTCGCAGCCTCTTTCTGCACAAGTTCCTGCAGGTCGAGCAGTTCCTGGGTGCGCTCAGCGTCGTCCATTCTTTTTCCCGTGCGCAAAGCATACAGCCGGAACGCAAGCGCGTGCAGAGACTGGACCACTCCATCGTGCAGATCCTTGGCGACTCGCGCTCGTTCGGCGGCAGCGGCGCGCGAGCGCAACCGGCGCAGCAGGTACACGTTATAAATCGCAGGCGCCACCCGGTTGCTGAGATCGCGAAGAAAACGCAGTTGCGTCTCCGGACGCCCACCCACTCTCGGCTCGAACAAGAAAATCCGGCAGGATATGTCCGGGGCAAAAAGAATGCTGCTGGTAAACAATCGCCCGAAAGGATGTCTCGATATAAACTGTTGCGGCAGGTAGCACTCTGATCCGCGAAGCCGTTTTCCGTCCCGGTCGATGGTGATTGCGTTGCGCGGATTTCCGCCCAGCCATGCCGTGCCCTCGCCTTGTGCCGGCAGGTCGAACAAGTACGTTTTCGCCTGCGCATCATCCAGGTGTCGCCAGGAAAAATTCACTTCGTCATCATTTTCGAGGGTCGCGACCCGCCAAAGATTCACGCCGCCGTTCGGTGCTTCCTCGCGGGTCAACAACAGCAGCTCCCGGCCTCGGAACAGCTTCAATATTTCCTGCAGCACCGCCTGCAAGCTCGTCTTCAGTCCCGCATCCACGCGCGCCTTGGACGAAATCAAGGAAATGCTCGTCGCCTCCGCGCGCCGGCGCTTCTCCGCCTCGACGAAATATCCGATCAGCAATCCGAAAATGACCAGATACACGATCCGCATCGTGAATGCGGCTCCTAATGCGCTTCCAGCCGTGAATCCATGATTGAAGAAAGCATGGTTGAACCAGCCGTAGTTAAGAGCGAACGCCTCCGCCGCCATGGCGAACATTGCGATCACCATGCCCACCACAGCTTCGAGCATGCCCCAGCGAAACGCCGCTGCCAGCAAAGCAAAAATGAAATAAAGGAAAAACGGATTGACCGTCCCGTTGCTGAAGATGCTGATCACGCACGGCCACAGAATGTCCGCGGTCTGCACCAGCCATGAGAACCGGCGGGGAACCTCGCTCCAGCGCAACAGCAAAACCAGCAAGGCAATGGCGTGGCCGGCATACAGCAGAATCAAACCGAATACCAGGTCCTGTGCAGGGAACGTTTCCGTCGGATAAAGGTGTAGCGCCGCCAGAGAACTCAGCGCCAACGCGGCGCGTGCAATGGCAAGTCCCCGCTCGGTCTCAATCATCTCCGCCGGCCGCTGCCGCAAAGCCAGCCTGGGACTCAAAAAGTCCAGCACTCGAACCACCTCAAATAGCTTGCAAGATACTCCGAAGGAAAGTATCAGTCATTTATACGGCGACGGACTTCGCCCGGCAATGGGAAGTCGGTGTGGCAACCTACAACCAAAGTTGTAGATGAGTCTGCCCCATCTAGGGAATTGACCGGCGCGCATTTCTGCCGCATTCTTGCGCAGGGTTAGTGAGCTACTTCGGCTAGCCACTAAACCTCGACCCAGACATTTTAACTACGACGGCTGGTCACCAAGTGACACGACCGCGTGTT
>QIAK01000195.1:0-7251 GCA_003225515.1 Acidobacteriota bacterium
CAGCAGCAAGCCTTTCAGCCCGATGGAAACTATCGGCTGGCCAAGTACTCCTCCATTAAAATAAACGAAAAGATCAGCGACGACGTTTTCAAGCTGAAGACCACGGGCAAGACACAAACCATTTCGCCTCACGGTTAAGCTGTTGAATCTAAAGGGCAAGAAGGTGTGCTGAGAATTGCATTCTGGTACGTTATACTGACCGCAGCTTCAGTTGGGTTTATTCATGGCCAAAGTTTTTACGATTACAGTCCCTCCTAAGCTGGGCAACAAACGCCGGGAACGCACTGCCGATCCACGCTACGTTGATGGGCAAAAACTGCTGGTGGAAGCGATGAAATATCTGGCGCAGGAAGATCCGCTTCGAAATCGCGGCGCGATTGAGCTGATCTCAGAGCACGTGCGCACCCGCTTCCGCATGAGCGACTCGCCGCTCGGATAGTGTCGCGGCAACGCGTTGCCCTTTAGCTTCACGCTTACAAAAATTTGGGGACGGCTTTCGCCGTCCCCTGTTGTTTGAAGATCCTGCGCCTGTTTCCAAAACTGTCGTGTCACAGCCCGTTTGAGTTGAGTTCACCTGCTGCATTCTGAGGGATGACTCATAATCATGCGACTCGCGATGTTTGATCGGTCCATAACTGGCAGTTTCCCGAAACCGAATTTTGCCCGGCAAGAAGTAACCCCTTCACGCTTGGTTCTACTTACACAAAAATGTCGGCAGAGGTATTGTCGAGACTCGTTCCCAACTGCTCCGGAGACGAAACCTTCCATGAGTCAAATTTTGCCCGACGTGAATGAGTGGCACATCCTTGAAAATCCTGTTTCGAAGCCCTCTCCGGCCGATCGTGAATCCATTCATATGGGGCCATTCACGACTGAGGAGGAGTGCCGAGCGGTGCTTGCAAATCTGAAGCAGATACCCTGGTTCAGTCATGGTGCACTGGAAGTCCGGAAAAAATCTCGCCGCCGCGGAAAAAGAATTCGAATCTCCTTGCCCGTAAAGTTTCCCGATTGGCATCAGCCGAAAAGGTGTACCCGGCGCACACCGTCGACATCTCCACCTTCGGAGCACGGCTGGCTGATTTTGGCGAGTCCCTCAAATTAGGAGAGTTTCTCGAGATCAGCTGTGGCTCGCGAGCGGCCGTTTTTCGCGTAGTGTGGCTCGGCTTGCCCGGATCTTCTAACGCCGGCCACACTGGTGTCGAGTGCCTGAGCCCGGAAGCCAATATCTGGGATCTCGATCTCTCGGCGCGAACCGATGACGAGCCGCTGTTTCAGGAACTCGCAATAGCTCGCGCCGTTCAGCGCGAACTTCTGCCGCGCGACCAGCCTCCTTTGCGAACCCTTAATTACTCGGGTAAGTGCGTTCAGGCGCGCACCGTCGGCGGAGACTATTACGATTTTCTCGACCTCGGTCCCGGCCGCGTCGGGTTTGTACTGGCCGATGTTGCCGGCAAGGGTGTTGCGGCCGCATTGCTTATGTCTAATTTGCAAGGCAGCATTCATAACCACGGCGGCATCGATTCAGACGATCTCCCGCACCTGCTTACCACGGTGAACGATCACCTATACAAGCACACTGAGCCGGACCGCTACGCGACTCTTTTTTTCGGATGCTATGACGATAAAACTCGCAGTCTGGGCTATGTGAATTGCGGTCACGCTCCGCCGCTGCTGTTGCGCCAGGGCGGCACGGTCGATCGCCTGGCTGCCACCGCCACGGTTCTGGGGCTTTTTGGAGCCTGGGAATGTTCCATCGCCGAAATCCGCATGGAGCCAGGCGATGTGCTCAGCATTTTTACTGATGGAATTACCGAAGCAACCACCACCGGCGGAGAGGAATTCGGAGAGTGCCGCCTCCTCGCCGTGTTGCAGCAGAGGCGGGAACTTGATTCTGCGGCGATCATCGCCCACGTCGAACTAGCCTTAGAGCAGTTTCGCTCCAACCCGCACTTGCAGGACGATCTCACGTTGGTGGTGGCTCGGGCGCAATAAGGAATCAACGCTAAGGCGCAAATGTTTGTGCGGCGGAATTGCTCCGAGAGCTTCTAAGGGAAGAACCGGTTGGGAAAACGCGCGGTCCGAAGTCCGATTACTGTTGCGGCGCGAAGTATCCCTTGCGCGCCCTGACTTGCAGATCCTTCTTCAACGACGAGATTTCGATTGAGCGGTAGCGCCCGTCGGCATCAAAATTTGCCGGCTTATACGAGACGACGTACTGGCTGCGGAGTTCGTCTTCAATGGCTGCGAACGAGTGCGTGATGTCTTTCATCTTAAAGGGGAAGAACGCCCGGCCCCCGGTAGCTTCAGCTAACTGTTCCAGCACTTTGTCGCCGCGCAGAACCAACCCGCTGTCATCGGTAGAGATCGCGTAAATGATGACTTCGGAGCGTTGTGCCATTTCGATGGCTTGCGCCTTCGAGATCTCGCTCTGGTTATCTTCTCCATCGCTTACGATGATGATCGCCTTCCGCACCGGACGATCTGGACGGTCTTTCAGGAACTTTTCTTTGCAGGCATGATACACCGCGTCATACAAGGCCGTTCCGCCGCCGTCGTGCAGTTTATGCACGCCCGTCGAGAGCAACTGCACGTTGTCGGTAAAGTCCTGCGCCATCTGGCTGTGGCTGTTGAATCCGACGATGAATGCCTTGTCGAAGCCTTTTCGCAGCGTGTGCTGCAGAAAGCTGGTCGCCGCGGTCTGCTCGAAATCAAAGCGGCTGTCCACCGATCCGCTGACGTCCACCAACAGGCCAAGATGCAGCGGCAGATCGGTTTCCCGCCGGAAATTCAGAATTGCCTGCGGCGGTTTGTGGTCGTCGAGAATGCTGAAATCGCTTTGGCTCAGGTCGCGCACAAACTTGCCATGTTTGTCGGTGGCGATGAAGAGTACGTTAACCTCGTTCACCCGCGCGTGCAGTGTGACAATCGCCTGCGGATCATCTGTGCTGGTGTTCTCGGCTGCGGAGTTAACCGTGCTGGATGCGCTCAGGCTGGGCGCCCCTGAAACATACGCGGATTGTCCCCAGGACGGCGCTACCCACAAAAAGGTTGCCGCCAAGAGGCTCAGAAACCGGAATGTTGGCTTCGTGTACTTCATGCCTGAAAAATCCAATTTTTTCACTCTAAACCGCGTCCAGCCACGTTCCCTAAGTATTAGATGCACGCCGCATGCCGAAGCCGCAGCGTCTATCTGATTGACTCTAGGAGCCTAGCTGCAAAGTGCCAAGTTACAAAAGGAGCACTCTTTTGGTCATGGTACAAACTATACAAATTCTGCAGTTTACATCTCGTGTACCCTGTACTCTCGGGCCACGCGCGCCGCGTTCTCCAAATGCATTCAGGGTTTAACATAGGGTCACGACTTCAGCCCTTTTTTCTCAAAACTAATCGGAGGAATTTCATGAAGAAATTCATCGTGTGTTCCATGGTCGCTCTCATGTCGGTCGTTTCTGCATTCGCCGTCAATGACGAGCGCGAAGCTGACCGCGTCAAGGATGCCGGTGTCGTTCTGAAGGAGATACTGAATATCCCTGACGACATTCCCCAGGACCTGCTCGATAAGGCCGAGTGCGTCATCATTCTTCCCTCGGTCAAAAAAGGCGCGTTAGGCATCGGCGGCAGCTACGGTCGTGGCGTGATGGTTTGCCGCAGCGGCGAGCACTATAAAGGCAAGTGGGGAGCTCCTGCCCTGTACGCACTCGAAGGCATCAGCATTGGATTTCAAATCGGCGGCCAGGCTACGGATTTTGTACTGCTGGTCATGAATCCTAAAGGCGCGGAATCCCTCCTGCATAGCAAAGTTAAACTCGGCGCGGATGCCTCGGCCGCAGCCGGTCCTAAAGGACGCACCGCGGAAGGCGCCACCGACATTGTTATGAACGCCGAGATCCTCTCCTACTCGCGCAATAAGGGATTGTTTGCCGGAGTATCCCTAGAAGGCTCCACGCTGCGCTCCGACGGCAGCGCCAACGAGAAGCTTTACGGCAAGAAGCTGACCGCAAAAGAGATCATTCGCCAGGGAAGAGTCGGGGTTCCGGCATCGGCGCATGAACTCATTTCGCTGCTCGATCGCAAGTCGCCAGTCAACAAGTCGGAACCCAAGTCGCTGGAGTAAGCGGCAACGGATTTTCGCCAGACATTGAAAATGCCGGCTGCGTCCAAACGCGAGAGCCAGCTCCTTCGCTGCAGCTGGGCGAATGGCGATCTCTCCATCCGCTACCACGATGAGGAATGGGGCGTGCCGGTGCACGACAACCGCACGCTTTTTGAATTCCTCATTCTCGAAGGCGCGCAGGCCGGCCTGAGTTGGACCACCATTCTTAATAAGCGCGAGGCCTACCGCAAAGCTTTCGACGGATTCCATCCGGAGCGCGTGGCCCGCTACGATCGCAAAAAGATGGACCAGTTGCTGCTCGACACGGGCATCGTGCGCAACCGGCTCAAAATTTCGTCCGCCATCGCCAACGCTCAGGCTTTTCTTCGCGTGCAACAGGAGTTCGGAAGCTTTGACCGTTACATATGGCAGTTCGTCGGACATGTTCCGCGCCAGAACTCGCCACGTTCTTTGCAGCAGGTGCCGGCGCAAACTGCGGAATCCGACGCGATGAGCAAGGATCTCAAGAAGCGGGGATTCAATTTCGTCGGATCGACCATCTGTTACGCCTTCATGCAGGCAGTAGGAATGGTGAACGACCATGTTGTGCACTGTTTCCGCTACAAAGCTTTGCGTGGGAACTAATTTTGTCGCCGAATCAATTGGCCTTGACTCACCGTCCCCAAGCCACGTTATCCTGTAGGCGGGGGTTCAGGGTTCCCAATAACCAGCCTGTCGTAAATTGCCGTCGAGGGCGCAACCTGCCGATTGCAATCAGGTCCGTTACCAATATGCGGAGTTGACTCCCGCAAGCTTTGCTTCCCAGGCTCCAGAATGCGCATTCAGAGCAGGATGTTTAACCGACTTCCCACCGCGCGAAAGTTGCAGATCATTGTTGCCATCTTCGTGGCCATCGTGATCTGCGTTTTCTATCTTGGAGTCCTCCGCTCTCAAATTCTGTCGGGCGTCCGCGCATATGTAGGCGGTGAAGGCCTCTGGTCGAAATCCGAAAAAAGAGCAGTCCTCAGTCTGACCAACTACGCCACCAGCCACTTGGAAAGTGACTATCAGCAATATCTTGCCGAGATCGCGGTTCCCGCAGGCGACAAGCAGGCCCGGGTTCAATTGGAGCGTCTTTCGCCTGACATGTCGCTGGTTAGGCAAGGCTTCGTTCAGGGGCGGAACAATCCCGCGGACGTTGGCAACATGTCGATGCTGGTCCGGCGCTTTGGAAACATTGGCTACATGGCTCGGGCCATCACCATCTGGACGGAAGGTGATCTCTACATTGACCAGCTTCGTTTGCTGGCGGACGATCTGCATCGGGAAGTCACTTCCGCTCACCCTGACAGCAATAAGATTCTGGAAATCACTCGCCGAATCGCGGTGGTCGATGCCAGCGTCACTCCGCTGGAAGATGAATTTTCGTCGACTCTCAGCGAGGGCGCACGTTGGATCGACCGGGTGCTGTCGATCGTCACTCTAATGGCCAGTGGAATCTTGCTTATGATCGGCGTAGGCCTGTCGTTCGCCGTGCTGAAGCAGACCCGCAATTCCGAGGAAAAATATCGCAACCTGATCAACACGGCCAACGATGCCATTCTAGTGATCGACGCCGAGACTCGCGTGATCCTGGAAGCGAACTCGCAGGCTTCTGAAATGCTGGAAATGCCCGAGTGGAAACTCGTGGGCATGCCGGAGTCCCGCCTGTATCCCAGCAACGCAGGCAAGCCAGTTAGAGCGCCGCTTGCTCCCAATGGCGCAGGCACAGGGCCCAACCACGAACTGGAGTTGTTACGGGCCGACGGAACCACCGTGCCTGTCGAAGTGAGTGCGAGCGCCACAGAGTTGAATGGAAGACCCGCCGTCCTGGGAATTTTTCGCGACATTCGCGATCGCCTGCAAGCTGCTGCCGTCTTGCGTCGCAGTGAAGATCGATTCAGCTATCTGATTCAGAATCTCTCTGACGTCATCACCGTGGTTGCCGTCGACGGAACTATGCTTTATCACAGCCCCTCGATCGAAGGCGTAACCGGCTATAGGCCATCCGATCTTCTGGGCAAGAGTATCCTCGCGCAGATTCATCCTGAAGATGAGCCGGCGGTGCGGGCTGCGCTGGAGCGGGTTACGCTCAAGGTCGGCAGCGCGGCTCCGCCGGAGTTTCGTTTTCGGCGCAAAGACGGTTCCTGGGTGTGGCTGGAATCTGTAGGCAACAATTTTCTGAACGATGTTGCGGTAGGAGGAATCGTCGTGACCTCGCGCGACGTTACCGGCCGCCGCGGCCTCGAGGAACAGGTTCGCCAATCGCAGAAGATGGAAGCGGCGGGGCGCCTGGCGGGCGGAATCGCTCACGATTTCAATAACCTGCTGATGATTATTCGCGGCTATGCCGAAATCGTGCTGCAGGAAGAGATTGCGAATCCGGCGGTGCGCAAGAGCATCGACACAATTGTCCGCACCACCGAGAGTGCGGCGAGCCTGACGCGGCAGCTGCTTTCGTTCAGCCGCAAGCATGTCTTCAGCCAGGAAGTGCTCGACCTCAATTCATTGGTGAGCCGGATGAGCGAGATGCTGCTCGGACTGCTGCGCGATGAGATGGAATTCGTGGTCAAACTCGATCCTGACGGCGGTTGCGTCAGCGCCGATCCTGGGCAGATCGAGCAAGTCATTATGAATCTCGTGGTCAACGCCCGCGACGCCATGCCGCACGGCGGGAAGCTTACACTGGAGACCACTCATGTCGCCGCAAATGCGTCCGCGGACCGCCGTCCATCGGCCCTGCCGCGAGGCGAGTATGTTGTGTTGTCGGTCGCCGACAGCGGCGTCGGAATGGACGCCGAGACCCAAAGCAGAATTTTTGAGCCCTTCTTCACCACCAAGAGTAAGGAGGAAGGCACGGGACTGGGTCTCTCGGTCGTGTACAACATTGTTCGGGCAAGCGGCGGACATGTTCGCGTGAAGAGCGAACTGGGGCGTGGTGCGACGCTGCAAGTTTTTCTTCCGCGCGTCAGCGCGCCGCCAAAGCAGCATGTGGAAGTGCCCGCCGTCAAGGCTTCACGCGCCGGCATGGAAACCATTCTGGTGGCCGAAGATCAGCCCGATTTGCGTTGGATGATTTGCCAGTTCCTGCAGGAGTTGGGCTATTCTGTGCTCGAAGC
>QIAK01000195.1:7271-7529 GCA_003225515.1 Acidobacteriota bacterium
AGCAGTACAAAAGCACGATTGACGTGCTGCTGACCGATATCGTGATGCCGCATGTTCGCGGCTCAGAGGTGGCGCGCCGGCTGATGAAGTCTCGTCGCGATCTGAAAGTGATTTTCATGTCGGGATACACCGAAGGAGAATTCGGCACATCTCCCGAGGAACGGCGCGGGCCCGGAATTACGATTCTCCAGAAACCCTTCGAACTGGATGCTCTAGCCGGAAAGATCCGCGAAGTCCTGCAAGCGCAAAGCCGAAGAC
>QIAK01000196.1 GCA_003225515.1 Acidobacteriota bacterium
GCATGCGAATGGCGTGCGGGCTCTGGTTGTCCCGTCAACCGGGGTAACTGACTACGCCAAGGTTTGTGAAAAATATGCCGAATTGATTTCATCCCGAGGTGGCACGGTACGCACCTCCACGGTCGCTACTGGCATACGCCGCCTGGCCAATGAAATCGTAGTGGAGACTTCGCAGGGTGCGTTTTCCGCCGGCGCTCTCATCAATTGCGCTGGACTGTTCAGTGATCGCATCAGCCGCATGGCCGGAGATGATCCCGGAGTAATGATCGTCCCTTTTCGGGGAGAATATTACGACCTCACGCCGGAGCGCGCCTCGCTGGTTCGGGCGCTGATTTACCCGGTGCCCGATCCGCGCTTTCCATTTCTCGGAGTGCATTTCACGCGCCGCGTTACTGGCAAAGTGGATGCCGGTCCGAATGCAGTTTTCGCATTGGCACGCGAAGGTTATCGTCACTCCGATATCAGCGTGCGCGATCTGGCAGCATCACTCGCGTTCCCCGGATTCTGGCGTATGGCACGGCAACATTGGCGCAATGGAATTGAGGAGTATCGGCGTTCACTATCGAAACCCATGTTCGTACGTGCGTTGCAGCGGCTGCTTCCGGAAATTGGCGAAGGCGATCTGATTCCGGGTGGCTCAGGCGTGCGCGCGCAGGCTGTCAGGCCCGACGGCACGCTGGTCGACGATTTCCAATTTGTCGCGTCGGGCAAGGTGCTTCACGTACTCAACGTGCCTTCCCCGGCTGCAACGGCCTCCCTTGTGATCGGCAAGACGATAGTCCAAATGGCGGCAGACAGCCTGGAACTCTCCTGATCTGTCTGCTTGTACAACACTCGCTATCAGCTGATCACAAGCCTGAGCAGCGCGGCTAACAGGAAAATGAATCTGTGACATCGGAAAAGGAGTGCATGCGCTCTTGTGGTCCATGCTAATGTGACATTCTGGGTTTTCGATTCTCTTCAGGGTTGGAGGCGGAAGATGAGAGCCTGTCCCAATACCGAATGCGTAGCCTTTGGCCATCTCGTGTACTCGGTAGCGACTCGATGTCCGTTGTGCAGATGGGACTTGAAGACCGCTCTTCCCGCGAGCGAAACCGTGCCTGCTCCGAAGCTTGATCGCCAGTTACACCCATCCCGGTAAATCGCGCAGCAGGAAGCTCTCACATCCCGATGTCTTCATTCCACAAGTCAGGATGTGCGCCGATAAATTCGCGCATCATCCTGACGCATTCCCCATCGTCGAGAACTGCGATGGCGATCCCGTGCTGACGGAAAAGGTCCTCGGCTCCCTGGAAGTTGCGGTTCTCTCCGATCACGATGCGCGGAATGCGAAACAGCAAGGCAGTTCCGGTGCACATGATGCACGGACTCAGAGTGCTCACCAGGGTCAACTCCGCCCAGTCACGCCGGCGGCCGGCATTGCGAAGGCACACTGTTTCCGCGTGGGCTGTGGGATCGCCGCTCTGCACGCGCAGGTTATATCCGCGGGCTACAATTTTCCCCCGGTTGTCAGCCAAAACCGATCCGATCGGCAACCCTCCTTCGCTCAGCCCTTTTCTGGCTTCTGCGACAGCCTCGCGCAATAATGCTTCATCGTTCATGTTTGTTCGAACCGTCCTCAACGTAATTTGTAGCGTTGCAGTTTGCCGGTCGCAGTTTTTGGGAGCTCGGAAAAAAAGTCAATCCGGTGCGGCCTTTTAAAGACTGGAAGCCGTTCCAGAATAAAGCGCTGTAACTCGAGCGCGACGTCTGGGCTTCCCAGCCTTTCATTTCGAAGCACGACGCAAGCCACCGTCTTTACAAGACCGTCCTCATCCTTGCGGCCGACGACGGCGGCTTCCTGAACGTCCGGATGTTCCATCAGGTGATTCTCGACTTCAACTGGACTCACCCAGGTACCGCTTACTTTCAGCATGTCATCGGAGCGGCCCGCATACCAGAAGTATCCATCACTATCCTGGTAGTAACGATCGCCCGTGCGCAGCCATTGGCCGGAGATCGTATCTTTGGTTCTTTCATGTTGGTTCCAATAGCTGGCGCAGGCGGCGTCTGTTTTGATAATCAAGTCGCCCATTTCGCCGGTCGCAACCGACAGGCTATTTTCGTCAACGATGCGCGCTTCGAATCCGGGGATAATCGTTCCGCTGGAGCCGGGCTTGACTGCGCCCGGGCGATTCGCGATGAACATGTGCAGCGCCTCTGTGGATCCAATGGCGTCGAGAATCTCAACCCCGAAGCGCTCTTTGAAGCGATGAAAAATGGCAGCCGGAAGACATTCTCCCGCAGAGACGGCATGCCGCACGGAAGAAAAATCCGGAGCCGGCGCGTTGTCCGCCAAGTGTGCGAGCAATTTTGCGTAGTTCGAAGGTACTGAAAAAAAGAGGGTGGGACGGTAGCGCTCCACCACATCGAAAACGGTTTGCGGTTTAGGAGGGCCAGGCAGCAGTATGCTGGTCGCTCCTACCGCGAGTGAGAAATAAAGCCCATTCCCAAGCCCGTACGCGAAAAAGAGTTTAGCCACGCTGAAGAAGCGGTCACTCTCGGTGACATTGAGGATGCCGCGCGCATAACGTTCGGTACACACCACCATATCGTGCTGCAGATGCACACAACCCTTTGGACGTCCCGTGCTTCCCGACGAAAAGAGCCACAACGCGGCGTCATCCTTGCTGGTGCGTGCGCACTCCAGGCTCGCGGAAGCATTTCCAATCCAACTATCAAAGGATTGTGCTTGAAAACCCGGCATCCCAGGCCTTTCTGACTCTCCAACTATGATGATCTTCTGGAGGTACAGAAGCTTTTCGGACGGGATCGCGTGAAGTTGAGGCAACAGGGAAGCGCTGACAATTGCCACTCGCGCTCGCGAATTGTTGAGCAGGAATTCGTAGTCCGCCGGTTTCAGCAGCGTGTTAACCGGGACAGCCACCGCTCCCATCTTGATTGCACCGAAAAAACACGCGGCAAATTCCGGCGTATCGAGCAAGAGCAGGAAGACGCGCTCCTCAATGCGGACTCCCGCACCTGTGAGAGCGTTGCCAACCTTGTTTACCGCCTCAAGAAGTTGGCGGTAGGTGACTCGTCGCTCTTCACATTCGATTGCGATTTTCTCGCCGCGGCCTTCGTTGATGTGGCGATCGATGAAATAGGAGGCAGCATTGAACTCGTCGGGCAGCGGGAAGGCTGACGTAGTCATGACTCCAGTTGGTTAGACAGCGTTGTTCCCCAGGCAGACTGAAACATTGGTGCGAAAGGGGGGACTCGAACCCCCACGGTTTTACCCGCCAGATCCTAAGTCTGGTGCGTCTGCCAATTCCGCCACTTTCGCGACTCTGAGAATAGTAGTTTACTGCCTTTGATAACCGCGGGGAAGGTGGTCAGGCGCTCGCGAAGCAGGCAGGTACTTCCCACGACCCAAACCAATAAGTCATTGACTGCGGCGGGAGGGTCGCGGCCACGTCAATTTGCACTCCGCGGCCACGCCCCCCAGGTGGAGCCCCGCTGCGCCAAGATCTTATTGCACTTCGTTCAGCTTTTGGAAGATCAGCATTGCGACCAGCACCAGCAGAAAAACTCCGGCGCCGATGCTGAAGACGCGCACTGGAATCCTCAGCCGGTTGACTTTCACCAACAACTCGGTCTGTTCCTCTTGCATGTGCGAATTCGTAGTATCCAAAAACAGCTGCTCGTCTTCATGCATGGTGAGAGTGCTTCTGTAAATCAGAAGAAGGATCAGACCAATTGCGAAGATCCCGAATACCACCGCCACGATAGTCAGTGTCATAAGCCACCTCGGCAAATTCAACCCAAGTCCACCGGCTTTCCACCTGTGGAGCGAGGCGCGCGCAAGACCTCGCATCTGGGGAAGGCCTAACGCGACGATTATAGCCCCGTTCTCAAGCTCCCGGCACCGAATTAATCCCTTTGTTCGGAGTGCGTTATACAAGCCGGGAACAATGCGACGTTCACTGGTCCGACCGCATCCAACAAAATGACAGTTTCTGCGCTAGTATCGGGAATCAATATTGTTCGGGAAACAGCATTTGCTATAATTAAACAGCTTTAAAGCCAAGGAGATACAAATGGCCACGTCCACCGTACCTGAAGTCACCAAGAAGGCCCCGCCCGTTACCCTAACCGTCAACGCGGTGAAAAAGGTAAAGGAAATCATGGGCCAGCAGACACCCGTTCCCGCCGGCTTGCGCATTGGGGTTGTGGGGGGCGGATGCTCCGGTTTCTCCTACTCCATGCAGTTTGAAAATGGCGCGGGCATGATGGACAAGACCTTCGATATGGAGGGCCTGAAAGTGTTCGTCGATTCGACCTCAGTGATGTATCTGAATGGCTGCGTTGTCGACTATGTCGAAACGCTCGAAGGAGCAGGCTTCAAATTCGAAAATCCGAACGTGAAGAGCACGTGCGGTTGCGGATCGTCGTTCAGCGTATAAGCTGGGTATCGAAAGTTTCTTGAAAGAGAATGGCCTCACCGGCTGCGGTGAGGCCATTTCTATTTTCTCTTCGGATTCGGAATCACTGCTGTTGCGGAGGATTGCTCGGCGGACTCGGAGCCCCGAATCCAGGCGTCGAGGGTGTGGTTGGGTTGTTCTGCAATCCCCCCGGGCCCGAGCTGAATGGACTGTTATTGCCGGGTTGCTGACTATTGAGATTGGGGATGCCCTGCTGTCCGAATCCCTGCAACTGAGGCTGATAGGGCGTGGTAATCAAAGCGCCTCGATCCATCGCGGGATCGTACACAAACTGCCACTCGTTATATTTCTTCTTGTGATTGAACTCGCGGATGGTGACATCTTTCTTGTTAGCGCTCGCGACTCCAATAATGGGTCCGCCGCCGAAAGTTACGCCAGCTAATTTGTCGCCGGAGTTTCCACTTGTGCTGTCGGGCGTGGTCCCTCCCGGATTCGTTCCCGCCGCGTCCGGAGATGGTTGGGAGCCCGGCTGAGTTGGATCGGTTCCTGCAGGAGTGTTGGCGGTAGGTGAGCTCTGACCGAGTTGCGAAGTTGGGCTCGATCCAAATCCCGTGCTGTTGAGCGCGCCCGGCGAGTTCAAGCTATTCGCGCCGACCGAATTCGCGCCAGGTATGGTTCCCCCGCCCATTCCGAGACTCAGAGACAGCTTGACCTCGCCAAAGTGCAGCAACTTGAAATCTTCACACTTTCCGTTCTTGCAGTTCATCGGATCTTTATATCGCTTGCGCAAGAAACGCATGTTGTTGGCAGACTCGAGGTCCTCAATCTTGGTTGGATATCGTCCGAATTTCTTGTAGTAAGCGCGGATCGCGCGGGAGTACTGCACTCCCCGATGAATCATCTCCTCTTCCCGATCGCGCCTGATTTCGAATGCGATCGTAGGCACGATCGCAGCCGCAAAGATGACCATCAAGGCCATAACCAGCGTCAGCGTAAGCAAGATATAGCCGCGCTCGTTGCATAAACGGCGAGGGTGTCGCCGTCTTCGCGTTAGAGAGCTCAAAAGCATAAAAAAACCATTCAGTAATTGAGGAATTTCGCAATTGAAAACCTTTGCGGCGGTTCAATTACTCAATTACAAAATTACTCAATTGCCCAATTCCCCAATCAACTCACCCTTGCGTCAGCGGTATGCTCTGCGGCGGACCGCTGTTCACCACATCCTGGATTTCGACCGACGTTGCCGAAATACGAATCACCTTATAGCGCCGGTCCACGATCTCGCCTTCACCGGCTACGAAGACATCCTCGCCTGATTTCAAGAAAACTTTCTTGGGCTCGCCGGGTCGGCTGGCGAAGCCATAAAATTTCAGCGGAATCGGAGTCTGCGAAATTGCAGGCGGTACGTAGATGCCTCGTGGCGTGCTGCCATCGGCCGTTCCGTTCTTTTGCGGAATAGGGATATGCACGTCTTCCGCCTGCGATACAAAAATGTTTCTGCCCGTCCCCTGGTAAACCGTCTTTTCGCTTGAGGCCAACAAGTCCAGTCGCAGCGTCGGGTCGAGGTTTTCCACCCGCGGCTTTTTCGCGGACTTGGAACCAATCCGGGGCGGAACATGAGTTGGCGGAGCCGCTGGCTGCGCGCTTGAGGCTTGGGTCGACGAGTCCGTAAACATGGGAACGATTTCAAATGCGAGCGCCAGTACCGCCACCACCCCGAGCG
>QIAK01000562.1:0-820 GCA_003225515.1 Acidobacteriota bacterium
TCAAACGGGGCCGGGGCCGAAGCCCGCCCCGATTGAGCATTCCTACATATCTACGTCTTTAAAGTGGGTCGCGATATACCAGGTATTCCCGAACGCATCCGTGACGGCCGAACTGCGATCGCCATAAAACTGATCGGCCGGTTCGTGAAGCGAGGTTGCTCCAGCCGCAATGGCTTGGCGGTAGGCGTCGTCGACGTTCGGCACATACAGGTAGAACATGGCAGGCATCCGCTCATACTTGCCGTGGGATTCGCCCATTTCGATCACCGAGTCGCCGACGCGAATCACGGCATGATGGACGACGCCATCCGGGGACGCATACTTTGCCACTTCTTGCGCGTTGAAAGCACGCTTAAGAAAGCTGATAACAGGTTCTGCACGCAAGGGGTGCAGATAGGGATTCACACTGTGCAGGCCCTTGGGCACGGGGCTCTCCCCCTTAGCCGTTGCGATATACCACAAGTTCCCCGCCCGATCTCTCACCGTTCCTGAACGCTCTCCGTATTCCTGATCGCGAGGTTCGTCGATTAACGTTGCTCCAGCCGCGACGGCTTTCCTGCAGACCGCGTCGGCGTCCTCAACGTAAACATGAAGAGCGTTGGGGTGTAGAGTTGCCGGGAACTTATGGCCCGGAACGCCGCCTCCCATCATCAGCATGGAATCGCCGATGCGGATTTCACCATGCACCCCGCCCACGGGAGTATTGGTCCGCATTCTTTCTTCCGCGCCAAAGGTCTCGATAGCAAAATCGAGCAGCGCCGGACCATCTTCCGCCACCAGATACGGCGTGACTGTGCGAAAACCACGAGGAACGGGGCTG
>QIAK01000562.1:905-2578 GCA_003225515.1 Acidobacteriota bacterium
GCACATTTTCTGTGACTGTGATCGCCGTCCACAAATATCCGAACGGATCGGCCAGGGTTACGTCGCGATGTCCGTAGAACTGATCCTTGAGCGGACGGACAACCTTCATCCCGGCCGCCACCGCTTTCTCGGCGAATTGATCCACATCGTCCACGAAGATAGAAAGTGAGATGGGCGAATTGCCCAGGGTCTCGGCGCTGAATCGACCGCCCTCGGGCCACTCCCCGGTCACATTAATACTCGAATCGCCGATCATGATCTCGGCGTGCGGTATATCACCGCCGACCTCGAAACGGAATATTTCTTTCGCTCCCAGCGCCTTCTTGTAGAACTCAATGGCTTTGGCTGGATCTCGGAATGCCATTCTTGGTGACGCAGTCGTGCGAGCGGCTGCAACGGGTTCAGCAACGGTAGGCATAGGTTTTCTCCCTGTCAGTTCGGATTTCAATCGTGCCTTGAAACTTGCGTCCGGCAGATTGCGCAATTCCGCCGCGATGCGCACCAGTGGCTCGATAGCCTTATCCATTTTGGGAGGTACGCCGTCCGCCCGAGAAAGCATGGCCTCTACTGCTGTGTGGAACTGTTCGATCTTCCTGGGATCGTTATTTTCCGGTTTGAGAGAGCGCTTAGGCATTGGCACCCTCCATGCGCGCGCGCAGGCTGCTGAGCGCGCGGAACTGTAGCTGCTTCACGGCACCCTCGGTCTTACGAATCTGCCGGGCGACTTCCTTGATGCTTTTCTGTTCCACAAAGCGCAACACGACTACGTGACGCTGTTCCGCGGGCAGCATGTCCACGAGGCGAAACAGCGTGGCCCGGCGCTCGACGTCTTCAATCTCAGCCGGACTGGCCTGGGCGGAGTTGATGTGCGCATCGTCGCTGACTTCACGGCCGGAACGTTGCCAGCGATCGGAAATCAAGTTCGCGGCTATCCGGAACAGCCATGCGGCAAAGGGAATTCCGCGCCATTCAAACCTCTTTAAATTCGCCAGCGCCTGATGGAATACTTCCGCGGTAAGATCTTCCGCCTCGGCTCGGTTCGCGACCCGTTTCAGAGCGTAGGCATACACGCGCTCGAAGTTGAGTTCATAGAGTTCGCCAAAGCGAGCTGGGTCCTGCTGCGCAGCTTCGATCAGCGGCCGCTCGTCCCCTGCTTTCGGTAAAGCCTTCAACGAATTCTCCGTCGGTCGGTCTTACCTAAGGTAAACGCCGCGGACGAGGAAAAGGTTACGGACGAAAAAATTAAGCTCAAAAATTTTTCAGGTGGCTATGAATCGAGTTTTGTGCATCAGAAGTTCGGCGGCGGTGCGGGGGCGGCAAGTTCACCGCCGTTTCAGAACGGTCAGTCGAAGTCTGGAGCGATGGTTCGCAGTAGAGTCTCGCAGCCTGCGATACTGGATAGGTGATCTATGGAAGCTCTTTGTGGAGTGTTTAAGACACGGACGCGCGCAGAAACTGCCGTGAACGAAGCGTTGAAGGCGGGAATTGCGCCCAACAAGATCACATTGCTGACCCCTGGCAGCGTGGATCAGGTGGACAAAGAGATGCAGTCGGTCGCCACGGACACGGCTGAGCAGCCGGGCATGGGGAAAACGATAGGAGCGCTGACCGGCGGAGCTGTCGGATTTACCGGGGGTTCGCTGCTGATGGCGCTGGTACCCGGCCTGGGGCCG
>QIAK01000197.1 GCA_003225515.1 Acidobacteriota bacterium
ATCAACGCGTCGTACGTGCGCAGTCATTTCGACGCGATGGAAGTGGGCGTAAATGATGCGCCGCGCGCCGACGAAATTCTGCTGGCCCTGGTCATGACGACGGGCGCTCGCGTACATGCTCGGGTGGGCGGGCTGAAAGCATCTGAAATTAAGGGCGAAGACGGGCTGCGCTGAGAGCGAAACGGTGAAAGCGAAATACGAAAGCGAAAATATGAAAGCGAAAATTCGCAAGATTGCCACATTCGTAGAAGAGACACAGCGCGAAATGGATCGCTCGATTTCGCCGCCAACGCGGCGGGCCGCGGCGGTGGCCGTGGTGGAGAATCCCTTCGCGGGAAAGTATGTGGAGGATCTTTCGGAGTTGATGGCGATTGGCGAGGAACTTGGCGAACTGCTCACCGCGCGGGCGGTGGCAGCGCTGGGAATCCTGGGCCCGTCGGCAGAAAGTTATGGCAAAGCTGCCGCTGTTGGTGAAGACGGGGAACTCGAGCATGCGGCTGCCATTCTTCATCCCAGGCTGGGGACTCCCGTGCGGCGCGTCTTAGGCAAGGGAGCGGCATTGATTCCGTCATCGAAGAAGCGCGGCGGGATGGGCGTGGTCCTCGACGTTCCACTGGGGCATAAGGACGCAGCGTTCGTGCGCAGTCATTTCGATGGTATGGAAGTGCGCCTGAACGATGCGCCGCGTGCGAACGAAATTATGGTGGCCATTGCGGTGACCGACAGCGGACGTCCGTTGGCTCGCGTCGGCGGGTTGACGAAGGATCAGATAAAAGGGGACGACGGACTGCGTTAGCATTCGCAATCAGTGCGCGGTAGGCGCGCGCATCAGGAACGAAATATCTCCTACTTTGTAGAGAACCTTGCCGGGAGAATCCGGAGAGGCCGGAACCTTGCCCGCTTGCACCGCTTCGAACGCGGCGACCAAGCGCGAGAGCACAGCCGGCGACGCCACCGGAATATTGTGGGCACCGAGAACCATCTTCACTTGTGGCGCCAGCGCGGCCAGGCGCCGAATCGACTTGGCATAAGCGTCGATATCCGTCTCTGGCCGAAAGAGCCAAATCGGCGCGGGATAGTAGGTATCTCCGGTGAAAAGCAGGCCATTGGCGCGGTCGATCAGAGAAATGGAATCCGGCGTGGGGCCGGGAGTGGCGATCACTTCAAGAGTGCGGCCGCCGAGATCGAACTTATCTCCATCGTGGACATAAGCGCTCATTTTCCATGGTTTGGTTGCATATGTCTGCGGATCAAATCCTTTGGGCAGCGTTCCGCAGATTTGATCTGGAGTAATTTCCGCCTGCGCGTCTTCGCGCGAACCCTTCGCGTTTTGACGGGTGAAATCGGTATACATTCCGTAAACTGTGTCGAATTCCCAGTTGCCGCCGACGTGGTCGTCGTGGGTGTGAGAATTTAGCACGATGACCGGCAACTTCGTAAGTTCAGCCGTGACTTTCTTGATGTCACTGATGCCCATGCCAGTGTCGAACTCCAGGGCGCGCTTCTCGCCGACGATGAGGTATCCGATGGTCTCTTCGGCCTGATGCGGCTCGTAGATCGCGTAAACGTTGGGCGCTGGTTTGTAGACTTCAAACCATGGATCGCTGACGCGGACGCGCTCGAGAGACTTGTATTCGGGACGTGGAAGAGCGCGGCACCAGTCGGCAGGAATGGGTTCTTGAGCGAACAGCGGAGCTGCGACTAGGAAGAAGACGGAAAAGAGCCAGCATCGATTCTTGTGCACGGAAACCTCGGGGCGGAAGCCCGCTTAACTTACTTGTTGCAGATGGCAGCGCTGAAAGCGTCGCGTCACCCAAAAACCTTACTAATCTTCGCTCATTTCCCAGAGCTCGTCCGTTGCAGCCTTTCGCTCGCTTCTCTCGCTTGACGGGCGAAGGCGCCCGTCCCCACATGAGTTGTTATCCTCTCACGATTTCTGGAACTCGCGTTGCCGGGGGTGTGTTGCGACTGCGCTGGATGCTAACTGCGCCATCGATGACGACCATACCTACTCCGGGTAGATCCCCTTTTTGAATACTATCGAGCAGGTTCTTGCCCGCGGACTGCTGGGCTGTGTCGAGGAACACGAAGCTAGCTTCACGTCCGGAGGCGATCAGGCCGCAGTTCAGGCTGCGCATTTTCCCCGTGTTGCCGGTTGCCAGGCAGATCGCGATTTCGGCCGGCATTTCTCCGAGCGAGGACAGCATCGAAATCATACGCAAGATGCCGAGAGGCTGAACCCCGGACCCGGCGGGCGAGTCGGTGCCGAGGATCACACGCTGGAGTTGCTTCAATTCTTTCGCAGTGCGCAAGGCTAGCAACCCGGCGCGCTCGTTGCCGTTGTGAACAATTTCGAGAGCCCGAGGCGATCGCTCGCAGAGCGCGACAATCTGATCGTCGGGCAGGGCCGTGTGGCCTCCATTAACGTGGCCGATCACGTCAGCGTCGGTTTCAAGCACCATGTCTTTGTCGATCAGACTCGACCCCGGGATCGATGGGCCGCCAGTGTGAATCGTGCTTTGAATCCCGCACTTGCGGGCCCATGCGACCATGCGGCGTCCCACTGCCCAGCCCGACTTCGCCGAGAAATTTCACGCCCGCTGCGGCCAGTTCCTTGAAGTCGTCCTCCACCATGCCTTGTTCGAGCACTGGAGCTCCGGCATAAACTTTCACGCCTCCGGGACGAAAAGCGTGGAAGGCGCGCTGCGCAGTGACCGCCATCGCTTTCAAGCCGACGATATCTTTGGGGCGGCCTGGGGTGTGGACTTCGCCGGCCGAAACCATGGTGGTCACACCGCCGTGAAGACAGCTATCGATCCAGCCGAGTTGATTTTGGCGCGGCGTCCAATCGCCGCACACGGGGTGCACATGGCTGTCGATCAGGCCGGGAGCGAGCGCGGTGCCTTTGGCATCAATGGTGGTGGTCGCATTCGTGGTGTCGATATCTTTTTCTTTTCCGACGGACTGAATGACGCCGTTGATGGCGACTATCGTGTCCGCGTCGAGTATCGGATGATCGAGATCTCCGCTGAGGAGGAGTCCAATGTTGCGGACGACAAGCTTGTTCACAGGTGAGGATGTTGCCTCGGAATCAGGAGTCATGGGCAGTCTCGTGTGCGACTCGCATCATACGCGATGATACTTCGCGGGTGAAGCGCTACGTGCCGAATGGAGTCTCAGCGCTCGCGGCAATCAGTGGTAATTTTGTGATGAGAGCGGTTAGGATTCTCTTCCAGATAGCGAAAGAAGTCGCCCTCGCTACATGGGGCGCGATCCGGACATACACTAGGAGCCAGCACTACTGATAGGAGAATTTATGGTTTCGCGGGACTTTATATTTTGGGAGGTCGATGTACAGGCTGACTTCATGTTGCCGGGTGGAAAACTTTATGTCCCGGGTGCGGAGAAAATACTGCCCAACATACGGCGGCTTACTGACGCCGCGCGGCAGGGACGTGTATTTCTGGTGTCCCATGGATGCTTTCATAGTCCGAACGATCCTGAATTCAAAATATTTCCGCCGCATTGTGTTAAGGGAACTGCCGGAGCGGAATTAGTGCCGGAAGCATGGACAGCAAAGGTTGCGCGGGTACCGAATGATGAGGACTCGAAGCTGCCCGGAGATTTATCCAAGTACCAGCAAATTTTGCTGGAGAAGCAGACGCTCAACGTTTTTGAAAGCCGGCATGCCGACGAACTTGTGCAGCGGCTGGGAACTGAGGCACGGAGTTTTGCGTGAGCTTTGCAGCGAAAGGTCTGATTGCACGAGGCCGGCGCGTGGCCGTAGTGCAGGATGCCATCGAGACTCTGAAGTTGGAAGACGGGAAGAAGACGATTGCGGATTTAGAGCAGTTGGGAGCGAGGCTTACGACAACGGAAAAGGCTCTCAGCGCACTCAACCGCTGAGAGCCCGTCGGCTCGGTTAGCGATGGTCTCTGTCTCTATCGCTGTCCCTGTGGTCCCGATCATGGTCGCCATGGTTGTGCCGCCAAGTCCAGTACTCTTTCTGCTCTTCTGGACGAAGTTTGCGGAAATCACGATGACGATCGCGGTGCGTTTCGTCTGCCCAGCGGTTGTAGTAAACAACTTCGTCGTTGTTCCACACGTGATAATCGGTATAGTAAGGGTCGTAGACGCGATATGTATGATGCTCGGCGCATCCTATTCCCGCCAGGGACGACGCCAACACGGTTGCCAGCAGCAGCGAACTCGCACGGCTCATGGTCTTCTCCTTCTGAATAGACGAAACACTGCTCACGGGATTAGTTGCCGAACAGGGGCTTGCGGTTTCAGGCACCCATTCAAAATCGACCCTGACGTTTCCTTCCGAACTACATTTCTTTTTCTTTCGAATGCTTCCCAACTTACTCGAACTGTAATACACTTGCCCGGAGGAAACTCCGCTTGAACGACCCCTTAGTCGCGCTGCTGGATTTGCCGGAGCAGGAAAGGACCGAGCGTGGACTGCTGCACACGCCGCGCGAAATCTGGCATCAGCCGGACACCTGGAACCAGACCTACAAAACCTGTCAGAGCCAGCGCAGCGAGTTGAATGATGTGTTGCGGCGGGCTGGGATCGGCCGGGGCAGCACTTCTTCGCCGACTGTGTATTTGGTCGGGGCAGGCACGTCCGACTACACGGGCCGGGCGCTGGCGCCCTTGCTGCGCATGTGCTGGGGCGCTGACATTTGGCCTGTACCCAGTACAACTATGCTGACCGAGTTTGAGGAGTATCACCCTTCCGGCAGAGAGTATCTATGGATCTCCTTTTCGCGCTCGGGTCAGAGTCCGGAGGGCGTAGCTCTGTTGGAGCAGGCGCTCGATCGACATCGCGAGATCCGGCATCTGGTGATTACCTGCAACCGGCAGGGAGGGATGGCGCAGCTATGCTCCCGTCATCCGGATCGAGCTATGGCCTTGGTCCTGGATGATGCGGTGAACGACCGCGGGCTCGCCATGACAAGTTCGTTCAGTAACATGGTTCTGGCCGGACAGTGCATCGGACATCTGGAAGATATCGCGCAGTTCGGCGATAGCGTCGCGCAGATGAGTGAAATGGGCCGCGAGTTTCTTCCTGAAGCGGCAGAAGTTGCTGAAGCTATTACGCTGCTTGGTTGCACGCGTGCTTGTTTTCTCGGATCGGGCGTTTTGCGGGCGGTGGCGGACGAATCCGCCCTCAAAGTAGTGGAACTCACCGCTGGGAAAGTGGCCACCCTGGCTGAGACGCCGCTCGGGTTGCGCCATGGGCCCCTATCAAGCGTAGACGGCGAGACGCTGTTAGTGGCTTTCTTGTCGAGTAATGGGCGGCGGCGGGGTTATGAACTTGACCTGCTGCGGGAAATCGATCGCAAACGTCTGGGGCGCGTTCGGGCGGTGGTCACGGTGCGAGGCGATAATGACGCTTCCGCGCTCGCGGATTATCCCTTGTCGTTGAACTGTGCCGCAGGTTTTCCCGACCACCTACGGCCTGTCCTCGATGTGATGCTGGGCCAGTTGATTGGCTTGTTCGCTTCCATGCGATGCGGGCTCAGGCCCGACCAGCCGAGTCCCGACGGAACGATTTCGCGGGTGGTGGCGCCGATCAAACTTTATTCCTGAACGCCAATTTATCGGGATTACTCCCTCCGGTTTTCCTATCTTCACTGCTGAAGGTGAATCCATCCGCGCTGAGAGATTTCATAACAAGCTAGGGGCTTCCCAAAGGAAGCCCCTTTGTGACTAGGTGTCAGGACGGCCGACTTGTCGCCGCCTGACCGGACGGGGAAAGGCTGACGCGGATTACATTCAGCAATTCATCATTGTCGGCGGGCTTCTGGAAAAATGCTGCGGCGCCCGCCTTCAATGCGCGGTCTTCGTTGCTCTGAGGATCGCGCGCGCTGAGAACGATGACTGGAATGGCCGAGAGTGCGTCGCTGTTCTGCAGTCGGTCCAGCACCGTGAAGCCGTCGCCCGCGGGCAATCCCAGGTCGAGCACGATCAGACTTGGGCGCTCTTTTTGTGCACTAGCAATGGCGGAATAGCCGTCGCACGCGGTGGCGATCTCGTAGTCGTTCGCCCGCAAGCGCAACCGCAGCGCCCGCACCAGATCGGGATCGTCGTCGACGACCAGAATTTTGTGTTTTGACATGTATGTTTCTCCTTTTTTTTAAATGCTCTGAATTATTTAGCTGGCGTTCGCTGCGGGTATTTGCTTCGTACCCAAAGTCTTCATCACCATCCCGGTCACACAGTCAGCGACGCGCTGCACCTGTTCTTCCAGGTTCTCGTTCGAAACCGAAGCTATCGGTTGAACCGGAAATGTCGCAATCGTGAGGGCCGCTTTGTTTCCGATATCCGCAATGCGTTCCAGTTGCCCGCGAATGCGTGCGGTCATGATTCCGGAACGCTGCATGTCGGTAGAAGCCACGACAAAAAAGTTTTCCGTTGGCCCGGGAGATCCCATAGGCGGAAGCACCAGATCCTTATCGAGATAGACGCAGCGCCGCAAAGTCTCCAGACACTCCTGCCAGGTCTCTTTCCAGTTTCCCCGGGGACGATTGCTGAGTGGCTGGAGCGCAACCTGCACCAACACAAATGAGGAGCGCAGGCTGCCCTCGTGCGTGATCACGGGAGAGAGCAGCCGGGCCACGGAGTAGACCGGCACGCTGAAGGTGAACGTGCTGCCTTGTCCGACTTCACTTGCAACAGTAATGTTTCCCTGATGCAGGCGGATCAGTTCCCGGCAAATGAACAGACCGAGTCCCAGGCCGGAGCGATTGTTGTCGACCGAATCGGGATCCTGGTACAAGCGGTCAAAAATGAGGGCCCTTGCTTCCGGGCTGATGCCTCGACCTGTATCGCATACCGAGACATAAGCCACCGCCGGGTCGGTCTCCTGCATGCACGCCTTCACCGTGACTGCGCCGTCGGCTGGAGTGAACTTGATGGCGTTGTCGATCAGATTGATAAGAACTTCAAGAATGCGGTCAGGGTCCGCATAGAGCAGGGGAATTCGCTGGTCGAGTCCGATTTCGAGTCCGACCTTCTTGGCGTCTGCCGTGGGCTTCATCATGGCGACGGCCTGTTCAATGAGCTTGCCGATCGCGATGCAGCGAGGCTCGACTCGCAGCTTTCCGCCTTCCGCCCGTGTAGCTTCGAGCAAATCGCGAATCATCGCGTGCAGCTGGTTCACGCTCTTCAGCACCGTTTTCAAGTGATCGGCCTGTTCCGGCGCCAGCGGCCCCGCCAGTCCATCGAGGAGCAGCGTGACGTATTGGTGGATGCAGGTGAGTGGCGTCCGCAACTCGTGGGACACGTGAGACAGGAACTGGTTCTTGAATTCGAGCTGCTGTTTACGGGCCATCTCCAAGCTGCGCAGCAATGATTGCCGTTCCACTGCGTAGCGCATCGCACGCTCGAGCCGTGCGCTGGAGAAGTCGCCCTTAATGAGATAGTCCTGCACTCCGTGATGGACGGCCTTCATTGCCATCGCTTCATCGTCCTGGCCGGAGAGCACGACCACGGGAACGTTGGGCGCCTTTTCCATGACCTTGCGAAAGGTCTCGGTGCCGCGGCTGTCGGGAAGATTCAGATCGAGCAAAACCAGCAACGGTGTTTCCCGGGCCAGCGAAGCCAGCCCATCGGAGAGCCGGTGCACGCAGTCCACTCGTACTCCGGGCTGGCTTTCCACCAGGCGCAACCGCACCAGATCCACATCTCCTGGATTGTCTTCAATCAGCAATACGTGCGCAGCTTGATCGTTCATCGTTCTCCTTTTTGGGAAGGCTTGCGTACCCGAACCAGAACTCTTCAATGGCGCGGACCGCCGAAAAATATCGCTTCAAGTCCGCAGGTTTGCTGACGTAGCAGTTCGCGCCCAGCAGGTAGCTCCGCGTGATATCGCTGAGCGATTCCGAACTGCTGAAGACCACGACCGGAATCTGGCGCAAGCCCGAATCTGACTTGATGACCGTCAAAAACTTATGTCCATCACGATGCACCAGGTTCAGGTCCAGAATCACCAGATCGGGGCGAGCCGTCATCTGGTACTTGCGCTGGCGCCGAAGGTAAGCCAGCGCCTCTGTCGCATCGGTGACGCTGTAGATGTGACTTTGATGGGAGGTCTCGGCCAGCGACTCGCGAACCAGCACCGCATCGGCAGGGTTGTCGTCGACCACTAGAATTTCGGGCGCGCCCTGCATCACTAAGATGCCCCCTGCTCGCACGGCTGACCCGCCGGCAAGGTGAATTTGAACTGGGATCCAGTTCCTGGTTTCGAATCAACCCAAATCTTGCCTCCGTACTGCTCGACGATTTTCTTGCAGATCGCCAGGCCGATGCCGTTGCCCGGGTACTCTGTGCGGGCATGCAGCCGCTGAAATACTGTGAAGATATTTTCCTGACAATCAGGCGCGATGCCAATGCCATTGTCGGAGATGGTGAAGCGCCAGTACTTGCCCTCTGCTTCAGCGGCTACGGAAATCTCCAGCGGGGCCTTTGCGCGGAATTTGATGGCATTGCCAATCAGGTTCTGGAACAACTGCAGCAGGTAGCAACGGTCGGCGGTGACCGCGGGCAACTTCTCGTGCTGGATGATTGCTCCGCTATCGCGGATCGAAGAACTCATGTCGCGTAAAACCTCTTCAAGTACCGCATCACAATCGATACTCTGCTTCTTGCCGCCCTCCCGGCCCACTCGCGACAGCTCCAGCAAATCCTGGATGAGAGCCTGCATGCGCAGCGCACCATCGGTGGCATACTCCATGTATTGGTCGGCATTCCTGTCGAGTTTGCCGCGATATCGCTCGGCCAGCAGTTGCGTGTAAGTGGCCACCATCCTGAGGGGCTCTCGCAAATCATGGGACGCAACGTAGGCAAACTGTTCCAGTTCCCGGTTGGAGCGGGAGAGTTCTTCCATTTTTCGCGCCAAGTCCGTCTCGGCCATCTTGCGCGGCTCGCACGGGCATATTTTTTTGGAAGTCAGCCATTTGTGCAGTTTCTCTGGCGTGTGCCGGGGATCACCCGGCAGTGCTCCTCCGTCGTAATCCATTTCCCAGACAGTCGGATCTTCTCCGATTCCGTGTTCTTCAAGGAGCAGGAGGCGAAGCCTGGATTTCGGATTGGAGATGCCTACGGTGGCCATTGTTTCTCCCCTGCTGTTGCCTTGTTTGAAACGTGCAGTCTGCAGATAGCGTCTCAGTAGCAAATTCAACTGAGCGCGGCGGAACACCCTGCAGGTAGAGTGACTATCGACTCCTGTATTCGAACCTTTAGTTCTCAAGGACGCGAAAGTCTTTGCAAGCTGCGTAATCGGCCATGTCCCAGCGGGAATTTATTATCGATTCTTTAATGAGGAGTTACTAAGTACCAGGCAGAGTTGAGATGCGCCGCGGCGGCACAGGAGACCTATACGGCAGAGCGCCTCTGGCTGACCGTTATTGAGGCAACCGGCCGAACATGGCAACGCCATTCTGTGTCCCCACGAACACTTTGCCGTTCGCAATCGTTGGGGTGATGAAGTTGTTGCCGGGGGTCGAACCGGTCGCGATTGTTGCAAAACGCCAGAATCACTGGAATTGCTGAAAGAGAGGAAGCTTTTCCGAAGCGGCGGAGTCCCATGGGCCCCCAAAAAGAAAGCACATCCTACACGTGCACTTCTGAATTGCGGGAAAATTATCTGTGGAAGAAGTCGCAACTAAGCAACATGGATCCCGAGCCGGAACGGTTTTGCTCGCGTAGCGTGAAGTCGTCCCTAAAGACAACCTACGTGATGCTGATTTCCGTATAGGTCCCGTACACCTGCCGCAAGGCTTCGCAGATTTCGCCTACGGTGGCGTAGGCGCGAACCGCGTCCACAATGAGAGGCATGGTGTTCGCCGAGGAGATGTTGCCGTTGGCGCCGGCTTTGGGTTCCTGCGCCGCGGCTTTCTTCAGGGCTTCGAGCGTGCGGTGGACTTCATCATTCGAGCGTCGCGCGCGCAGAGTTTTCAATTTTGCCGACTGCTGACGAGCCACGCTCTCATCAATGTATAGAATGTTCGGCGACTCCTCCTCAATGACGAACTCATTGGCGCCGACGATTATCTTCTCGCGGGCTTCGACGGCGCGCTGATATTGGTAAGACGCCTCGGCAATCTCTTTCTGCGGATATCCCCGTTCAATCGCCTTCACCATGCCGCCCATGCTGTCGAGCTTGCCGAAATAATCGAAAGCCCCGTTTTCCATTTGCAGCGTCAAATTTTCCAGAAAGTAAGATCCACCGAGAGGATCGACCGTCTGCGTCACGCCTGATTCGTAGGCGATGATCTGCTGGGTGCGCAAGGCGATGCGGGCCGCTTCTTCGGTGGGCAGAGCAAGAGCCTCATCGTAGGAATCCGTGTGCAGCGACTGCGTGCCACCCAGGACGGCGGCGAGCGCCTGTACGGCGACACGCGCAATGTTATTCATGGGCTGCTGCGCGGGCAGCGAGACTCCCGCGGTTTGCGTATGGAATCGCATCAGCCAGGTGCGCTGGTTCTTCGCGCCGAAACGGTCTTTCATCATGCGGTACCAGATCTTGCGGGCGGCGCGATACTTCGCAATCTCC
>QIAK01000588.1:0-1341 GCA_003225515.1 Acidobacteriota bacterium
TTCTCGGTGCCGTTCACCGAGGCAGGACTGAAAGTCAGCTACTAATTTTGGAAGCGGATGAAATCCGCGTTGAAGATAAGGGGCCGGAGCTCGATGAGCTTCGGCCTCTTTTTTGTGTGCACGCTTCGCACTCGGACGCGACCGAATTGTCGAGCCGACGGAATCAGTTATCATATTTCCGCTTGAAGAACGGTCGCGATCACGTGTGCAGGGGAAAATTTTAGTGAAGAAAATTGGAATCTTATTTGGCATGGAGAACACGTTTCCTCCGGCTCTGGTGCAGAAAATTAATGCAATGCACATCGAGGGCGTGGAAGCGGAGTTCGTTAATGTCGGCGGAATCCGGATGGATGAGCCGCAAAAATATGCGGTGATCATTGACCGGATTTCACAGGATATACAGTTTTACCGCGCATATCTGAAGAACGCAGCCCTGCACGGAACGATTGTGGTGAACAATCCGTTCTGGTGGACAGCGGACGATAAGTTTTTTAACTATGCGCTGGCGCACAAGATGGGCGTGGCGATTCCGCCGACGGTGCTTCTGCCGCACAACAAACATCCGGAAGGGACGACCGACAAGTCGATGCGGAACCTGATGTATCCGTTGAACTGGCAGGAGGTGTTTGATTACGTCGGCTTCCCGGCGTTCTTGAAGCCATATTCCGGAGGGGGATGGAAGCATGTGTATCACGTGCATTCGCCGGAGGAATTCTTTCATCACTACAACCAGACCGGCGATCTGTGCATGACGCTGCAGCACGGAGTGGTGTTTGAGGAGTACTACCGCTGCTACGTGGTGGGGCAGGAAAAAGTACATATCATGAAGTACGATCCGCGGCTGCCGCATCATGAACGTTATGTGAAGGGGAATCCGGCGCCGTCTACTCCGGCTTTGAAGGAGCGGATGGTCAAGGACGCGTTGTCCCTGTGCCGGGCCTTGGGATATGACTTGAATACCGTAGAGTTTGCGGTGGAAGGTGGAGTGCCGTACGCGATTGATTTTCTGAATCCGGCGCCGGATGCGGAGATTACTTCTGTGGGGCAGGAAAATTTCGACTGGATCGTGAATGCAGTGGCGGAGATGGCGGTGAAGATGGCCAGGTCAGGCGAGAGTCCGGTGAAGGAGTTGCGGTGGGCGGGGTTTCTGGCTGGAGCTTCGGCGGAGAAGAAGGGTGAGCCGGAGTGGGTGGCGGCGCGGAAGCGGAAGCCGGGGAAGTAGGGGATTGAGTTTACAGGCACACCTGCAACAGCAGGTCTCTCGACTGCGTTCGGCTATCGCCTCACTTCGCTCGAGATGACAGGTTTGATTTTGGCTTGGAGGTGCGGAGATGGTAGTCC
>QIAK01000588.1:1346-3322 GCA_003225515.1 Acidobacteriota bacterium
TCCTCCAAGTACTTTTGGGAACTCCTTGATGTGCCGCTGGCTGCGTCGGGCCGATAGGGGTCCTTCGACTGGGTAAGTGATCCGCTTAGCGGAGCACTTACTTCTCTCAGGATGACAGGATTTTTTGGGACGTTATGCGAAAAGGGAAAGTTGCGAAGACCGTGGATGAATATCTGGCTAATGCGCCGGAGCCAGCGCGGACTACTTTGAAGCATCTTCGCGGGGTGATTCGGTCCGTCGTGCCCAAGGAGACTACCGAAGTTATCAGCTACGGGATTCCGATGTTTAAGTTCAACGGGATGCTGGTGGGGTATGCGGCGTTCAAGAATCATTGCAGTTTGTTTCCGACTGGGTCGGGGGTGCTTGATCAGTTCGAGAAGGAATTGATCGGGTATCGGACTTCGAAAGGGACGATTCAGTTCCCGGCTGACAAGCCGTTAACGGATGCGCTCGTGAAGAAGATTGTCAGGGCGAGGGTGAAGGAGAATCGGGAGTGGGACTGATGATCGACCGCCGAACGCTTGATTGCTCGTTGTTATACTGTTAGCGGTTCGCTTTACCCATCTTTCGCAAAGTCCGCGACAGGATGGGGCACTCTCAGTTCGGGTGCAGGCAGCGAACAGCAGGTTCCTCGACTTCGCTCGGAATGACAAAGCGGTAACTGCCAATGCAGCCTACTTTTACGATCGGGATTGAAGAGGAATATCAGACCGTTGACCCGGCCACGGGCGAACTGCGGTCGCATATTCAGGCAGAGCTTTTGCAGAAAGGCAAGCTGTTGCTGCAGGAGCGCGTGAAGGCGGAGATGCATCAGTCGGTGGTGGAGGTGGGGACTGGGATCTGCCAGAATATCAAGGAAGCCAAGGCGGAAGTTAAGATGCTGCGGCGCGACATTCTGCGGCTGGCCAAGGAGAATGGGCTGAGGCTTGCCTCGGTAGCAACGCATCCGTTTTCGGACTGGCGGACGCAGGAGATTCATCCCGACGAGCGCTATAAAAATATTGTCGAAGACTTGCAGTTGGTGGCGCGAGCCAACCTCATTTTCGGTTTGCATGTGCACATAGGAATCGAGGATCGCGAAACCGCGATCCACATGATGAATCATGCGCGCTATTTTCTGCCGCACATTCTGGCGCTCTCGACAAATTCCCCGTTCTGGCTGGGGATGAATACCGGGCTGAAATCGTACCGGTGCAAGGTGTTTGACAAGTTTCCGCGAACCAACATTCCGGATTATTTTCCCAGCTGGGGCGAGTACGAAAATTTCATCAAGCTGCTCATCAAGACCAATTGCATCGATAATGCGAAGAAGATCTGGTGGGACATCCGTCCGCATCCGTTCTTCAATACGCTTGAGTTCCGGGTGTGCGATGTGCCCATGCGGGCGGATGAGACGATTGCGCTGGCGGCGCTGATTCAGGCGACGGTGGCGAAGCTCTACAAGCTTTATACGGCGAATCAGGGGTTCCGGTTGTACCGGCGCGCGCTCATCATGGAGAACAAGTGGCGTGCGTCGCGCTATGGACTGGATGGCAAGATGATTGATTTCGGTAAGCAGACCGAGGTTCCGGCGCGCGATTTGATTCACGAGTATCTGGAGTTTGTGGATGACGTGGTCGATGAACTGGATTCGCGCGAGGAACTGAATTACATCCACAAGATTCTGGAACACGGCAGCGGGGCCGACCGGCAACTGCGCGTGTTTGAGGAGACCGGGGATTTGAAGAAAGTTGTCGATTACATCATTGCGGAGACGGAGACGGGATTGGAAGAAGATCCTGCAGCCGTACGAAAAGTAGGGTAATGAGTAATTCTGTGGATCAAATTAACTCCAGCGCCAAAGTCAAAATCCCCACCCTGTCGCAAGAACCGCGACAAGGGTGGGGCACTCTCAGCGGTTCTTTCGATCCGGAGTTCACTCCGGGGGCGATCAATGCGGTGCGAGTTTGTTTGCGGGTTCAGCCTGAGGAACAGGT
>QIAK01000589.1 GCA_003225515.1 Acidobacteriota bacterium
CATTATGTTTGAACGCTATACGGAGAAAGCCAGGCGCGTCATCT
The DNA here is from genome assembly GCA_003225515.1 of Acidobacteriota bacterium. GTDB lineage: Bacteria > Acidobacteriota > Terriglobia > Terriglobales > Acidobacteriaceae > Sulfotelmatobacter. The sequence goes on from QIAK01000589.1 coordinate 45, forward strand.
TTTTCGCACGCTACGAAGCCAGCCAGTTCGGGTCTCCTTATATTGAGACTGAGCATCTGCTTCTCGGACTCCTGCGCGAAGATAAAGCCCTGACCAATCGTTTTCTGCGCTCCCATGCCTCGGTGGAATCGATTCGCAAGCAGATTGAAGGACATACCACGATTCGGGAGAAGGTCTCCACCAGCGTCGATCTGCCGCTCAGCCACGAATGCAAGCGCGTGCTGGCCTACGGCGCCGAAGAGGCCGAACGCCTGAATCACAAACACATAGGAACCGAGCATCTTCTGTTAGGGCTGCTGCGCGAGGAAAAATGCTTTGCCGCCGACATCCTGCATGAACGCGGCTTGCGGCTCTCGCAGGTGCGCGAGGAGATTGCCCGGTCGAGTTCCGAAAAAATGTCCTCCAATCGTCCCAAAGAAAGTTCTCTGCTTAGCGAGTTTAGCCGTGATCTGACCCAGGCCGCGATGGACGGCTCCGCTGGTCGGCCGCGAGGGTGAAGTAGATCGTGTCATCCAGATCCTCTGCCGTCGTACCAAGAATAATCCCGTGCTGATTGGCGAGCCTGGGGTTGGCAAGACCGCTATCGTCGAAGGACTGGCGCAGCGTATTGCCGACGGTGAAGTTCCATCATTCCTTGCCGACAAGCGCATTCTGGCTCTCGACTTATCGTTAATTGTCGCTGGAACCAAGTACCGCGGCCAGTTTGAAGAGCGCCTCAAGACCATTATGAAAGAACTGATGGAGAATCAGAACTCCATCATTTTCATCGACGAATTGCACACCTTGGTCGGAGCCGGATCGGCCGAAGGATCTCTTGACGCCGCGAACATTCTCAAGCCGGCACTCTCTCGAGGAGAAATCCAGTGCATCGGCGCGACCACTCCCGGGGAATACCGCAAATCGATCGAGAAAGACCGTTCTCTTGAGCGGCGCTTCCAGGCGGTGAAAGTTCCACCCCCGAACGAGACCGACGCGATCAAGATTCTGTTCGGTATCAAAGATCGATACGAGAAATTCCACGCAGTTACCTACACCGACGAGGCCATCAACTTCGCAGTTTCGCACTCGAATCGCTACATTCCGGACCGCTTCCTACCGGACAAGGCAATCGACCTGGTGGACGAAGCCGGCGCGCGGGTAAAGCTGCGCCAGACTTCCTTGCCAGAAGAGTTGACCGAAGTTCAGAAGCGCATCAAGTTCATCGTGCACCGCATGGAAAATGCCATCGCGAATCACGAGTTCGAGAAGGCACGTTTTTACTCCGACGAAGAACGAAAGGAGCGCGAGAACCTGCGCGCCCTGAGAGAGAAATATCATCTCGACGAGTCTTCAACGGGCGTGGTCAACCGCGAGGACATCGAAGATGTCGTCTCGCGGTGGACCGGCGTGCCCATCACCTCGATCAAAGAAGAAGAGACGCAGAAGCTGCTCCGCATCGAAGAAGAGCTGCACAAGCGCATCATCTCGCAAGATAAGTCGATCAGCGCGCTGGCTCGTGCGATCCGGCGCTCTCGCGCCGGCTTGAAAAATCCCAACCGCCCCATCGGCTCGTTCCTGTTCCTTGGACCTACGGGCGTGGGCAAGACCGAAGTCGCGCGCACCTTGGCTCAATTCATGTTCGGCATCGAGAAGGCTCTGGTGCGCTTCGATATGTCGGAGTTTATGGAGAAGCACTCGGTCTCGAAGCTGATCGGCTCGCCTCCGGGATATGTGGGCTACGAAGAGGGCGGACAGCTTACGGAGCGTGTGAAGCGCGCTCCTTACTCGGTGGTCCTGCTTGATGAAATCGAGAAGGCGCATCCCGATGTGTTCAACATCCTGCTGCAGGTTTTTGAAGACGGCCAGTTGACCGACGGTCTCGGCAACACGGTCGACTTCAAGAACACGATCCTGATCATGACCTCGAACATTGGAGCTCGGCATCTTCAGAAGCGCGAAGGCCTCGGCTTCCAGTCTTCCAAAGAAGACATGATTTCGGACAAAGTTGAAGAACTGGTAAAGGGCGAAGTCAAGCGCACCTTCAACCCTGAGTTCCTGAATCGTCTGGATGAAATCATTCTGTTCCTGGCGCTCGGCGAGAACGACCTGATTCAGATTCTTGAACTCATGGTGACGCAGCTCAACCAGAACCTGGCGCAGAAGTCGATTACAGTCACGGTTGCGGACGATGCCAAGAAGTGGATTCTCAATCAGACCTTAACCGATCGCAGTTACGGCGC
>QIAK01000590.1:0-2205 GCA_003225515.1 Acidobacteriota bacterium
CTTCTGGTATCACAATTTTTTCACGCGGACATATATCTCTGTTCGCGCCCAAGCGCAGACTCCCATTCGTCGCAATGCTAGTGATGGAATAAGGGGTGATGGACATCTACGAACAAATCGTAGAGCTTCGCCGTTCCGGTCGTCGCGGAGCTGTCGCCACAATCGTGAACGTGCGCGGATCGATTCCGTCATTCAAAACGGCCAAGATGCTCGTCCGTGATGACGGGTCGATTGTCGGCACGATTGGCGGCGGATGCGTCGAGGCAGACGTTTGGCAGGCGGCCCGCGAAGTCATGGAATCCGAGAAGCCCCGAACCTTAAAGTTCGACTTGAACCAGGACCCCAAGTACGACACCGGCTTGGTATGCGGCGGAACCCTGGAAATTTTTATCGAGCCGGTGCTCCCTCCAGCGATACTTTATGTTTTCGGCGCAGGTCACGTAGCCTTAAACGTTTGCCAGACTGCGGCCAGTGCCGGCTTTGATGTGACCGTTACCGATGATCGCTCCTCTTACGCGACCAGGGAACGATTCCCCGCTGCGCGCGAAGTCCACGCTCTCGACTTTGAAGAAGCGATGCGGAAGCTGGACCCGAACGAGTCTTCCTATATCGTGATCGTCACCCGCGGCCATCGCGATGACATGCGCATACTTCGCTGGGCGGTACAATCCCGCGCGCGCTATGTAGGCATGATCGGTTCGAAGCGTAAAGTCATTGAAATTTTCAAGGCGCTCCAGAAAGAGGGCGTGCCGGCCCACCTGTTCGACCGGGTTCACGCTCCGGTTGGCCTCGATATTGGGGCGGTTACGCCGGAAGAGATTGCCGTGGCTATCACTGCAGAACTCATCGCTATCCGTCGCCACGCTACTGCGGCCTTGCCCCACCTGAGTTGGTTCAAGACCCAGCGCGATGAAGGCGCGGAACCTGCAATGGACACGATGGAAAACGCGGTCGACGAAAACCTTTAACCCTCACTGACTTTCCCCTCGCTTTCTGCTATCTTCCGCACATGTCGCGCGCTCCCAGTTTCGCCGGCGTCATTCTTGCCGCAGGCGATTCTTCTCGCATGGGCAGCGACAAGGCCCTGCTTCCCTGGCCTCCGCCAACGGCCGGACAGCCTCCGTCGAACCATACATTTCTCTCCTCGGCCATCCGCTCGCTAGCGCCCGCCACCGATTTCATTCTCGTGGTGGCGGGCAGAAACGAAGCCGCCCTGGCGCCGATCGTCTACGCGAACGGCGCGTCAGCCGCGGACAATTCAGTTCATTGCAGGCAGGACTGCACGAGGTTCTAAATCGGGGCCGCGATGCCGCCGTAATCACCCTCGTCGATCGGCCACCGGTAAGCGTCGCCACCGTGCAATTGATGCGCGAAGCTTTCGAATCGGCTTTGCAGAATATCTGGGCGGTTGTTCCTGAAGTTTCCGGCAGGCACGGCCATCCCTATCTGGCAGGCCGTGAATTGATCGAGATTTTTCTGCAAGCGCCGCCCACCGCGAGCGCCCGTGAGATTGAACATCATTATCGGGAGCACATCCAGTACGTTTCGGTAAGCGATCCCTTTGTAGCCGTGAACGTCAACACTCCGGAGGACTATGCTGCCCTCTTCCCGTCTTCGGTGGGCTGAAGGTTTGCGCGTCTCGGCTTTCTCAAGTTATCGTCGATGATATGGATACGCTTGGGGCGCGCACGCTACTACTCAGCCGGCAGGAGTTTATCGATTCCATTCTGCAATTACAGCCGCAGGTGGCGGCGTTTGACTGCGACGGCACGCTCTGGTCGGGCGACTCGGGCGAACGATTCTTCGATTGGGAGATCAGTCAAGGCATCGTTCCGGTCGAAGTGGGCGAGGCGATGCGTGCCCGTTACGTCGAGTACAAAGCAGGCAAGGTCACCGAAGACGAAATGTGCGGTGAGATGGTCACCATGCACAAGGGAATGACCGAATCTGTAATGATGCAGGCCGCCTCGGATTTTATGAGCAGCGCCTTCCCCGGAAAAATCTTCGTCGAAATGCAGGAACTGGTAAGCCGCCTTCACGACAACGGTTGTGAAGTGTGGGCGGTCTCGTCATCGAACGAGTGGTTGATCCGGGCGGGAATGAAATCTTTCGGTATTGCCGAAGAGCGCATCCTGGCTACGAAAATCGAACTCGAAGACGGCATTATCACCGATCGACTGGTCCGCATCCCGTCCGGACCCGGCA
>QIAK01000590.1:2232-5477 GCA_003225515.1 Acidobacteriota bacterium
CTGGGACGCCGATATGCTCGCCATCGCCAAACACGCCTTCGCCGTGAATCCCAATCCCGATCTCGAAGCGGCCGCGCGCCAGCGTGGTTGGACCATCTACTTTCCCGACGGAACCCGCGACTTAGCATCGGAATAAGTATTCCCTACTGCGATCGCACCCGCCATCTCCATTTACAATTTGCACAGTATGTATTCGGCGCAACTGCTCGATTATTTTCAGAACCCGCGAAATCCTGGTGAAGTTCTGGAGGCGGATGCCACTGCGGAAATCGAGAATCCAGCGTGTGGAGACGTGCTGCGCCTCACGTTAAAGATTCGATCGGGCCGCGTTGCCGAGATCCGATTCAAGGCCAAAGGATGCGTGCCTTCCATGGCGTGCGCGTCGGCTCTGACCGAACTGGTGGCGGGCCGGACTCTCGACGAAACCCGAGCACTAAAGAGCGATACTCTGATCGCTGCCGTGGGAGGACTGCCGCCGGCCTCAAACCATGCCGCGCAGTTGGCTCTGGATGCGCTTTCGGCAGCGCTCCGCCAAGTGAAAGCATAACCATGCCCGGCTCTCACATTCCAAACCGTATCGCCTGCCTGCAACCCAGCGCCACAGTTATTCTCGATGCGATTGGCGAACTGCGCCGCGTGGTCGCCTGCACGCGCTATTGCGCCGATGTTGTGCCGGGCGTTGCCGATGGCTCGCGAGCGATCCTCGCCGATTCATGGACCGCCGACACCGCGCAGATCGTTGCCACTCGCCCTGATCTTGTCATTGCAGCCGTTCCCTATCAGGAAAAAGCAGTCAGTGAAATTCTCCGATCGGGAGTGAGGTTTCTGGGGCTCTCCCCGAAGACACTGGCGGACATCTACACCGACATCGGAATTATTTCCGGAGCCGTGGATGCATGCGAGCGAGGGAATGTCGTGATCGCGGACATGCAGCGTCAGATTGACGAAATTCGGACCCGGACCGTAACGACCACTCGACCCCGCGTCTGGTGCGAGGAATGGGGCAAGCCTCTTATCGCTTCGCAGAGTTGGGTTGCGGAGCTGGTTGAGGCCGCCGGAGGCGAGTTCCTGGGCGTGGCCGGGAAGCAGGCGTCGGCGGAAGATATCCGCCTGCTCGATCCAGAAGTGATTGTTGCGGCATGGTGCGGCGCTGGAGACCGCGTTCCTCTGGAGAAGATCGTTGCGCAACGGGGCTGGCAGGAAACTGCGGCAGCGCGTTGGGGCCGCGTGTTCTGCGTACGAGACGAATTTCTAAACACGCCCGCGCCCACGTTACTTCAGGGCTTGAAGGCGCTGGCCTTCGTAATCACGCCCCGGAATTTTCCCTGCACGAAAGGGATCCGGCAGATTACCAGTGTTCCCGCTTTCACTGCTGAGAATTCCACGCCGTGAGTTAAGATTTCTTCATGTCCGCAAGCCGGATTGAAGAAATTCACAACGAGGTTAGCGCGCTGGCGCAAAATCTCCCGACCGCCCGCGAACTCATGCAGGCTATGGCAAAGCTGCTGCATGAACGCATGCTGAAATATAACTGGGTGGGCTTCTATATGTTGGAGCCCGGCGCGCAACCTCCCATGCTGGTGCTGGGTGCATTCGAGGGCGCCATGACGCCGCACACTCGGATTCCACTCAATCAGGGGATTTGCGGTGCAGCCGCTTCCAGCGGGCAAACGGTCGTGGTGGACGATGTCAGCAAAGATCCTCGTTATCTAGCCTGCTCGCTGGAAACCCGTTCGGAAATTGTGGTTCCGGTGTTTGTACATGGCAAGGTGGTGGGCGAGTTGGATATTGACAGCCACTTCCCGGCCGCATTCACGCCGGACCATCAGAATTTCGTGCAGCACTGCGCGAGACTCGTGGGCAAGAAACTGGAAACGGCAGGCCACTAAGATTCAAATCACAGTTCGCCAAGAATAAAAGTAATCGCATAACTCAGTGTGCAAGAGCGGTGCTTCAATGCCGCATAGAGAGGCGCTTCAGCGCCGCGCCACAGGCAGGAACATACGGGGCTTTAGCTCCTTCACAAATGAGAGTGGAAAAGGGCAAAGTGCGTGCGCCGGAGATCGGCCGGGTCTGGCTGAATTCGACTCCGCTGAGTTTTCGTCAGCTGCGCGGCCGCGCGGTGCTCGTCGATTTCTGGGATTACACCTGCGTTAACTGCATTCGCACACTACCGTACGTTCAGTCATGGCACGAGCGCTATCGCAATGAAGGTCTCACGGTGATTGGAGTTCATACGCCGGAGTTCACCTTCGCGCAATACGAGTCGAACGTAGAACGCGGCATCCGCGAGTTCGCACTCACTTACCCGATCGTCATCGACAGCAATCGTGAAATCTGGAAGGCTTTTGCGAATCGTTACTGGCCCACCAAGTACCTGCTCGATAAAGATGGATATCTGAGATACGGCCATTTTGGTGAAGGTAGTTACAGAGAAACCGAGCGGGTGATTCAGGAACTCTTACGGGAGATAAATCCCGATGCGGACCTGCCAATACTGATGGACCCGCTGCGCGAAGAAGATCACGCGGGGGCGGTCTGTTACCGGCCTTCCGGGGAACTCTACCTGGGAAACCGTCGCGGGCGAATTGGCAACGAGGGTGGATTCAAAGAAGATCAGATTGCCGACTATGACGTTGGGCCTCCACTGCCGAGTACTTCGAGGCAGTCGAAGACGGACCGCACACTTTGCGATTGAAATACGAGGCAGCCGCCGTAAACTTGGTCATGGCTTCCCCTCATGCTGCAGCTGCCGAAGTTGTCATCTTGCAGGACGGTAAGCCGCTGACCCGCAATCAATCGACGCGGGACACGAAATTTAGGCCCGCCGCAAATGATGGCGGGGAAGAAAGCTATATCCGGGTCGACTCGGCTCGCATGTATTTTCTTGTCGATAACCACGCCTTCGGCGAGCACGAACTCGAACTGCGCTGTTCCGCCGGAGTCGCTGCCTTCGCTTTTACCTTCACCAGTTGTGTCGACCCCGTTGCCAGTGCGCTGCAGACAGCTGGCGTGCCTGAATCATGAAGCGCGTCGTCGCAGGCCTTATCGTGAAAAATGGCAAGCTGCTGGTGTGCCAGCGCACGCGGCATCAGACCATGCCATTGAAGTGGGAGTTCCCTGGCGGAAAAATTGAAGAGGGCGAACAGCCGCGAAACGCCCTGCGCCGGGAACTCGAAGAAGAACTGGGAATCCTGGCGACCATCGGAGATGAGGTCCGGCGGATTCAGCATGAATATCCGAAC
>QIAK01000592.1:0-378 GCA_003225515.1 Acidobacteriota bacterium
TCCAGCCGAGCAGACTCTTCCGCCGAGATTCCGCGGCCGGAGTCGTGCGCTACGAGCGGCAGCGCTAGACAGCAGTAGTCACGACGGAGCTGGCCGTTCAGCCAATGCAGCTACGCACGAACTCCAAAAGTCTTCCAGCCAACCCACGCTGCCTTCCAACGGATTTGCCTTTCGTCCCAGGTGAAGAAAATTCGGGATGAGATAAAGACCAGAGTCATCAGTTTACTGCGCTCAGACTCACAGATGGGGTGAATCTCCATAAGCGCTAACTTAACGGAGCTATTTTTCCGAGTAGCCCGGTCATTCGCGATCGCGCAAAACTCGAACACGAATGGAATCAGCGTTTGAGGTTGTCGTCCAAAAATTGCAAAACATCAG
>QIAK01000592.1:476-3275 GCA_003225515.1 Acidobacteriota bacterium
CTTTCCGGGTGTCGTGTCGAAGTCATTGGCCGCATACAGAAGCATGATAGGAGCCGTCGTTTTCCCGACTGCCGCGAAGGTGCGGTCGCGCAATTCTTGCGATGCATGCCAGAAGTTCGCGCCCGCGGCAAAGGCTACTTCAGCGCGAATCGTGTTGTCGTGATCGCCAGAAAGCAGCGTGAGCATCCCGCCAAACGAATGGCCGACGATGGCGATACGCTTGGGATCTATTTCCGGCGCGGCCTTCAAGAACGTTAACCCTGCGAGAGCGTCATCCAGTTGGCTGCCCGTGATCAACTGATAGTGCAACTGCTTTCGTGCGTCAGAACTCTTGGCTTCGGCTTGTTTCAGAAGGTCTTGCGTAAATGGACCCTGGTCGGCGGACAGACCCTGGCCCCGGCGGCAAAGATATAAGAAAGCGTAGCCGTGTTTAAGAAAGACTGGAGCAAGATCGGAAGCGGCCTCGGCCATCGTCCGACCAGCCGTGCGCTGCGGGTTGTCAGCGCCAGAGCCATGATGGAACAAGATAGCCGGGAACGGCCCTGAACCAGCGGGTTTCCAGAAATACCCCTTCAGGTGGAGCTCACCGCTGCGCACATCGGCAATTTGAGGAGCGGCGGAAGAGGCGGAAGTTAAGACTGTTTGAGCGAGCGCTACGGGCGAAAGCTGCAGTGCCAGAGCGAGAAGGATGATGGTCTTCATACTTCACCTTGAGTACGGAGCGTAACAACTGGTTCCGAACAGACAGAGGGACACAAGCCAGTGACGCGCGAGTCTCTGGCAATTCCTTGTCTCGTCAAACGTCGGCATTCGGGATAGCAGTTTAGCTGATTGCAAACAGTTTCAGGATAGTCGGCAGTCCAGAACAAATTCTGCTTAAGTTAGCGCCTATGGGTGAATCCCCCGTTGCCGCAATCCCGCAGCTGATCTCCCTGTCAAGTCCACTTTCGGAGACTCGAATACCCACGAAAGTAGACACTTTTCCCACAGCCTAACCTGTTCAAACATCAGGAGCGCCAAAAACCCACTCTGTAGATTCAACCACTTGCGGGCACACGTTTTTGCAATTTCCACAGCGTTCCCGCAGGAACGTTTGTACGTACAACCGCTCCCACCCTCTCGCCACACCTCTTGCACTAAAACCACAGAACCAACCACTCGCAGTACCTGACTCTACATTGACACCGTCTTCTCTGGCTCTTAGTATTCGGTCAAATCGCGTCGGCGCTTCGCAAACCACGATGCTTAGGGGGCGTACTCATGGCATTCTCACCGAACCGTTCATCCATCCCAACCCGCAGACGCTGGACGACCCGAGTCCCTGTGCTCTTCGCCAGTCTCTTGCTCATCGCGTTCGTGGCGCTGGCTGCGCCTCAGAATCAGGATCGCGACCGTGACCGTGCGCGACAGGATTCACATTTCCCACGAGCGGATGTCCTACGACTTCGGTGGAGGCTCGGGCGGAAGGCCTTCGCCCGACGCGATGTGCGAGCCAGGTTCGGTTGCCATCGGTTTTCATGTGCAGGTTGGCCAGTATTTCAACGAAGCATGGCTCGATTGCGCGCGCCTGCGTCCGAATGGATGGGTCGGCGAGGAACGAAGCATGACGCAGAGAACCGGGAGCCGCGGCGGCCACCGCGTGCAGGATGCCTACTGTGGCGAAGGCCGCGTGCTGCGCGGCTTGCAGGGACGAACCGGCGCATCCATCGACGAAGCCGCCGGCGAGTGCGTTTCGATTCGCGAACTACTCGAACGACCCAATCCCAGAGTCGAAATGACCCAGTCCGTCAGACGCCCCGATGCGGGCGGACATCCCGCCGAAGTTCAATGTCCACCCGGCGCCGTCGTGACAGGGTTCCGTTCCAGAAGTGGCGCGTGGATGGATCATCTGTGGATCGTGTGCTCGGAAGTGCGCGGCGAACGCTAAGCACACTGCTCAAACGACGCGACCTTCTCAGAGACAGGCGCGACGACGTGCTGTTCGGACGCGCGCTCGCCCTTGCGGATGAGCACGATCGCAGCCAGAATCGCTGCCGACGACAGCACCACTCGCATGGTCAACGGTTCCGACGCGAGCAACCATCCTAAAAAAACAGCCACAACTGGATTGGCGTAAGTGTGCGTCGCAACCAGCGCCGGCGGACACTGCTGCAGTAACCACGTGTACGCCGTGAACGCGACGATCGAACCGAAGACGATTAGATACGCCAAACCTAAAATCGATTTCAACGAAATGCTTGCCCAATGTGTCGCATGAAATTCTCCTGTAACTCCTGCGGCTATGAGCAGCATGACGGCACCACACACCAGCGGAACCGCGGTGCGCCCCAGAGCATCGGAAGGCAGCTTGAGCCGTGGAGAGAGCACCACTCCCGCCGCCCACGATGCTGAGCCCAGCAGCACGGCCAGCAGCGCAGGCACGCTCGAGGCTTTCATGGATAATTCTGCACCGGTCAATAGCGCCACCCCCAGCACGCCGAAACCCAGGCCCAGCGCGCTGATCCGGCTGATCTTTTGCCGGCCGATCAGCCATGCCAGCAGCACAATGAACATCGGTTCGGTGGCGACCAACAATGCAGTCAAGCCTGATGGCACATATTGTTCCGCCCAGTGCAGCGTGCCGTGACCGACTAGAAAAAATAATGCGCCCACAATCGATCCGGAAATCCAATGCGCACGCGTCGGCCGGAAGCCGCGAGCCCACGCCCACGCCAGCAGAATGCCTCCAGCAACCGAGTGTCGAATGCCAGCGGTGACGAGCGGCGGAATGGTTTCGACCGCGTAGCGAATCGCGAGGTA
>QIAK01000593.1 GCA_003225515.1 Acidobacteriota bacterium
TGAAAGCGGTCCCGCGTCGGCAAAGGGAACAATCTGGTCATCTTCTCCGTGCATAACCAGCGTGGGAACCTCGATTCGTTTGAGGTCTTCCGTAAAGTCTGTTTCCGAGAAGGCCTTGATGCAGTCATATTGAGCCTTGATCCCGCCCATCATTCCCTGTCTCCACCAGTTGTCTCTGACCCCTTGAGAAATTTTCGCTCCCGGACGGTTATAGCCGTAGAACGGAAGCGTGATGTCTTGGTAGAACTGCGC
>QIAK01000594.1 GCA_003225515.1 Acidobacteriota bacterium
GCCTGTTCCCCAATCCTTGTAGTAAATTTGGGTGCCGTCTTTCACTGTAATCGTAGCCATGTTTCGTCTCCTTGTCTGTTCCAGGCGTTGATAAGTGGGCTGGTTGATCCAGCAATGGTGAAGACGTCGGCAGCGCCGCAGCTACAGAAATGACCAGCAGCAGCGTTCCAATTCCGGCACTTCGCGGAATTAGTCCCCATCCGCCTTGCTGAA
>QIAK01000595.1:0-1420 GCA_003225515.1 Acidobacteriota bacterium
TGCTGGGCGGCGGTGGCATGGGCGTGGTGTATAAGGCTGAGGACTCGCGCCTGCACCGTTTCGTCGCACTCAAGTTTCTTCCCGAAGATGTAACCAGCGACCCCGCAGCGCTGAGCCGCTTTCAACGCGAAGCCCAGGCTGCCTCGGCCCTGAACCATCCCAACATCTGCACGGTTTATGACATCGGCGAAGACGATGGCCGCGCATTCATCGTGATGGAATATCTCGAGGGCGCGACGTTGAAGCACACCATCAACAATCGCCCGCTCGAGTTGGAAACTTTGCTCAACCTCGCGGTGGATGTGACCGATGCTCTCGATGCGGCGCACGCCAAGAGCATCGTGCATCGCGACATCAAGCCGGCGAATTTATTTGTGACCAGCCGGGGCGCGGCTAAGATTCTCGATTTCGGCCTGGCCAAGCTCGAAACCAGAACTGTTCCCGGCGATGCGACTCAAACCAACACTGACGCTCACCATTTGACCAGCCCCGGTTCGACCGTCGGTACGGTGGCCTACATGTCGCCGGAGCAGGCGCGGGGAAAGCCGCTCGACGCGCGTACCGACCTGTTTTCCTTTGGGGCGGTGATGTACGAGATGGCTACGGGCACATTGCCTTTTCGCGGCGACACGACCGCGGTGCTCTTCGAATCGATCCTGCACAAGTCTCCCGTGGCTCCAGTGCGGTTGAATCCCGATCTGCCGGCAGAACTGGAGCGCATCATCAATAAGGCGCTGGAGAAGGACCGCGATCTGCGTTACCAGCATGCTTCCGATATACGTGCGGATTTGAAGCGGCTGCGGCGGGAACTGGATTCCAGCAGGAGCTCCGTCACCGCTACGGAGGAAGAAGGCGAGCCCGTTGTCGCCGGGCCTTCCGGCTCAGCGCCGAGACGGGAATCGAGTGCGAAACAGCTGGCTGCGTCCGGTTCCCAGCCCAATGCCGCTGCTACAGCGGACCTTGCCTCTACCGGACTCTCGAAAGTGGTGGGCGGCGCCGCGGCAGGATTCGTTATTTTGGTGCTCGCGCTCCTTGGCTTCTATTACTACCGCTCGCATCGTGCCTCGAACAAACTTAGCGAGAAGGATCTTGTCGTGCTCGCCGATTTCGCCAACTCCACCGGAGACACAGTTTTCGACGGGGCACTCAAGCAGGCCTTGGCCGTGCAACTCGAGCAGTCCCCGTTCCTCAATATCCTTTCCGAACGCAAGATGAATGAGACGCTGCGGCTGATGAGCCATCCCTCGGGCGAAAAGGTCACTGAAGATCTGGCTCGCGAAGTTTGCCTCCGCACCGGCAGCAAGGCTGTGCTGTCGGGCACGATCTCAAGTCTCGGCAGCCAATTTTTAATCGGGCTGAAGGCGACCAGTTGCGGCACTGGGGACGTTCTCGCGGAACAGCAGGCCAGCGCCCCGGGTAA
>QIAK01000595.1:1435-4029 GCA_003225515.1 Acidobacteriota bacterium
CTGCTACTGGCCTGCGCTCCAAGTTGGGCGAGTCGCTCGCTTCCGTGCAAAAGTTTGATGTACCGATTGAGGCGACCACACCGTCTCTCGGAGCTTTGAAGGCTTTCAGTATGGGTATTACGACACAGCGGGAAAAGGGCGAAGCCGTGGCGCTTCCGTTTTACAAACGGGCGCTTGAACTCGATCCAAATTTTGCGCTTGCCTATGCCAGCCTTGGCCTGGATTACGGCAACATGGGAGAAGCCGGAAAAAGCGCCGAGAACATTCAAAAGGCCTACGACTTGCGCGATCACGTCAGCGAGCGCGAGAAGTATCGCATTGCCGGACTCTACTACTCGAACGTTACGGGCGATATCGACAAGGCGAACGAAGCCTATGCTCTATGGGGGCAGAGCTATCCCAATGACTTTGTTCCGCACAGCAATACCGGGGTGAATCTCACCAGCCTTGGCCAATTTGAAAAAGCTGAAGCTGAAAGCAGGGAAGCGCTGCGTCTCGAGCCCAATGCCAGCACGAACTACGGCAATCTCGGACAGATTCTCGTTATTCTCAACCACATGGAGGAAGCGAAGTCGATCTTCGATCAATCTCTGGCCCGGAATCTTGACGGCGTAGGTCTGCGTTTCCCGATCTATCAATACTATTTTCTCCACGACGATACTGCGGAAATGGCAAAGCAGGTGGCTTGGGGCGACGGCAAACCGGGTGTGGAAGATCAGATGTTTGCTCTTCAGTCCGAGTCCGAGGTTTATTACGGACGGCTGAATAGCGGGCGTTCTTATTCACGCCGGGCCATGGAATCGGCCCTGCGCGCTGATGAAAAGGAAACCGCAGCTACGTGGCAAGTCATGGCTGCGCTGCGAGAGGCAGAACTGGGAAACAACGGACTTGTGCGCCAGCAGATTGCGGCAGCCCTGGCCTTGGCTCCGGGACGCGACGTGAAGGTTGTGGCCGCGATGGCCTCTGCTCGCATCGGAGATGCCGCCCAGGCGCTTAAATTAATCGACCAGCTCAATCAATCGTTTCCTTTTAATACCGCCGTCCAGGTTTACTGGCTGCCGACCATTCGCTCCGCCGTCGAATTGAGCCGCAACAATCCCGCTAAAGCGATCGAGCTCCTTCAGAGTGTGCGCCCATACGAGATAGGAGTTCCTTACCCCTTTGGGAGTGCGACGCTGTATCCGGTGTATCTGCGGGGGCAAGCCTACCTCCAACTGCGCCAGGGAGCCCCAGCAGCCGCCGAGTTCCAGAAGATCATTGACCACCGCACGGCCGTAGTGAATTGTCCGTTGGGGGCGCTCGCGCGCTTGCAGCTGGGACGCGCGTATGCTCTCGGGGGAGATAAGCAGAAGGCCCGCGCTGCGTACCAGGATTTCTTCACGCTGTGGAAAGATGCGGACTCTGACATTCCCATGCTTAAGGAAGCCAAGGCGGAATTCGGCAAGCTGCAATAGTCAATTCCCGTTCCCGATCGGGCAGATATGCTGCCGCTTCGCGTGATAAAATCTGGCAAAGCACACGGTTGACATACGTTTTGAGAGCCCAGGTTTGATCGAACTTGCACCGTCGATTCTTTCGGCTGATTTCTCCCGTCTAGGCGAGCAGGTGCGCGCCGCGGGCGAAGGCGGCGGCAGTGTCATCCACGTCGATATCATGGATGGACATTTTGTGCCCAATCTCACCATCGGGCCGCCCGTCGTCAAGTCGCTGTGCAAGGTCACGAAGTTGCCGCTCGACTGCCACTTCATGATCGAGAATCCGGACGAATTCATTCCAGTGTTTGCCGATGCCGGCGCCGACTGGATTTCCGTTCACCAGGAAGCCTGCCGGCATTTGGACCGCACACTGCACCTGATCAAGAGTCATGGCTGCCTGGCGGGTGTGGTGATCAATCCGGCGACGCCGGTGGACGCGCTCACCGAAGTGCTCGGCATTGTCGATTATGTGGTCGGTGAACCCGGGCTTTGGCGGGCAGAAGTTTATTCCGTCCACCTTACACAAAATGCGGCGGTTAGCGGAAATTCGAAGCCAACGAGGGCTATCGTACCGCATCGAAGTGGATGGCGGCGTGGCGCTCGATACCGTTGCCGACGTGGTACGAGCCGGCGCAGAAATTCTGGTCGCGGGCAACGCTGTGTTCGGTAATGGCGATCCAAGCAAGAATGCACAGCAATTACTGAAAGCAGCGACCGAAGCTGCGCTACAGAAAGTTTAGATTTGTTTGCAGAAGAGGGGCGGCAGCCGAGAGCCGTCGATAGGTGGATAGTAAGAGTCGAGCTTCCGCTCGACGCGGCCGGGTTTAGTCCTGGCCCCATACGAATTTTCCGAGGTCTTATGTCACGTCGCATTCCGTTGATTGCCGTATTGGGCACGCTGATGATATTCGTCGGCTGCACCAACAAGAAGTCGGTGAACCCGCTGGCCAATGTTGGCTCCAAGCAGCCCGATAAGGTCCTGTTCGACAAAGCCATGGACGCAATGCGGCACAACCGCTTCGACGTCGCACGCCTGACCTTGCAGACTCTCATCAACACCTATCCGGACTCGGAATTCATCGCGCGAGCCAAACTGGCTGTGGGAGACTCCTGGTATGC
>QIAK01000198.1:0-6346 GCA_003225515.1 Acidobacteriota bacterium
ATTGTGCTGACGCGCGGCAAGGGTGTGTTTGTTTACGACATTGAGGGCAAGCGCTATCTGGATTTTGTTTCGGGGCTGGGAGTGAATGCGCTGGGGCATGCGCATCCGCGGATTGTGAAGGCGATTCGGGAGCAGGCGGCGAAGCTGGTGCATGTTTCCAATCTTTACTACCACGAGTATCAGGGTCCGCTGGCGGAGAAGTTGTGCGCCCTTTCGGGATTAAATCGTGCGTTTTTTTCTAATAGCGGAACTGAGGCGATCGAAGGCGCGATCAAGCTGGCGCGACTGGCGGGCCATCGCGCGGGAGGCGAGGCGAAGTCGCGGCTCGTGGCGTTGGAGGGGTCTTATCACGGGCGGACGTTTGGTGCGCTGTCTCTCACCGGGCAGGATAAGCATCGCAAGGGATTTGAGCCGCTGCTTGAAGATGTGACTTTTGTGAAGCAGAACGATCTTGAGGGGCTGCGGGCCGCGATCAACGAGAATACTTGCGCGATCGTGCTGGAACCCATTTTTGGCGAAGGCGGAATTTATGAATGCTCGATAGAGTTTCTGCAGGAGTGCCGCGCACTAGCCGATCTTCACCGTGTGGCGCTGATTTTCGATGAGATTCAGTGCGGATTGGGTCGCACGGGAACGATTTTTGCCTTTCAGAGTTTCGGAGTGACTCCTGACATTGTGGCGATTGCCAAACCGATTGCGGCGGGGCTTCCGCTCGGGGCGTTCATCGCGAAGGAAGAGTTCGCGACCGCCATCTCGCCTGGACAGCATGGCACGACATTCGGCGGAGGTCCGCTGGCATGCCGCATCGCGCTGGAGTTCCTGGCGATCGTGGAAGAAGAAAAGCTGCTCGAGAATGTAAATAAAGTTGGAGCGTATCTTCAGCAGGAACTGAAAGGGCTGGTGGAGAAACGCGCAGCCGCGACCGGGGTGCGCGGACGCGGATTCATCCAAGGGATTCAGCTGGAGATTCCGGCGCGTCCGATTGTGGATGCCGGCTTGGCCGAGGGAGTGCTGTTTAACAGCACACAGGATACGGTTGTGCGATTCCTGCCGCCGTTTCTGATGGAAGAGAAGCACGTTGACCGGGGGATCCGGGTGCTGAGTAAATTGCTGGGCAAAAGAAAGAAGGCGGCGTAGTTCATTTCATGGCAAAGAGCGCGCGAAAATGTGGATCCGCTCGAATTCCTCGCCAGGCCGGTTTCGCCGCGGGGGAGCACGAGGTCCTTCGACTCCGTAATCGCTTCGCTTCGCGAAACGGTTACTTCGCTCAGGAGGACAACCTCATATTTGGATGACAGTTCCGGGATGCCGGGCAAAAAACGGGGAGCCGAAGCTCCCCAAGTGATGCGACAGAGGCGTTGTTTCATTTAAGTAGAATCTTGCGGTGAGAAAAAAGTTGTCCGGGCGGGAAGATTCTTGTGATGAATGAAATTCAACAGACGCCGGCCGCTCCGGCCCAGGGCGAAGGTGTCGAGGAGTGCTGGATGGATTTCGATGGCGCCCGCATGCGCTACCTGCGCGCGGGTTCCGGGCCAGCCCTGATCTTGCTGCATGGGTTGCTCGGTTACTCGTTCTCCTGGCGGTACACGATTCCGGCGCTTGCGCCATATGCCAAGGTGTACGCCCCGGACTTATTGGGCGCTGGATTCTCCGACAGACCACCCGAACTCGACCATTCGATGCGGGCGACTGCGCTCCGCGTGCTCAGATTCATCGACAAATTGAACGTTGGTTCGTTCGACCTGCTGGGAACGTCACGAGGCGGGCCGGTCGCAATGGCTGCGGCGGCGGAACGCGTGAACTCGATCGGTTCTACTCGGCTGCGACGATTGGTGCTGGTGTGCCCGGTGAATCCCTACTCCTCGCACGGTACCTGGCTGGCACCTTTCCTCGGCACCCCTTTCGGAGCAGGATTGTTTCGGGTAGGTACGACACGCATGCCGTTTTTGTTTCCTTACTGGCACGGGCGTCTCTATGCCGACCGCGCCAAAATCCCGGCGGGAAGCCTCGATGGCTACAAGGCGCCACTGGCGATTCCCGGATTGCTCGAACATGCGTTGGGCATCGTCCGCAGCTGGACGGCTGATCTGCGCGAATTGGAGAAGTTGCTGCCAAGCTTGGCGTCCGTTCCAACGCTCCTCATGTGGGGGAATCGAGATCCAGCGGTGTATATATCTTCGATGGAAAAGCTGGCTCGGCACTTCAAGAATGTGCAAAAAGTTGTGTTCCC
The DNA here is from genome assembly GCA_003225515.1 of Acidobacteriota bacterium. GTDB lineage: Bacteria > Acidobacteriota > Terriglobia > Terriglobales > Acidobacteriaceae > Sulfotelmatobacter. Next base: position 2,231 of record QIAK01000198.1, read on the forward strand.
GGGCGTCGGGCACCTGCCATATGAAGAGTGTCCGGAGGAGTTTAACCGGGCGCTCATCCGGTTCCTGACCCAGGTCGACGCGTAGGGTGCGGCGTCCAGTCATTTATCCTTAGGCCCGTCACTTCACTTTAGGCCCGTCACTTCACTTTGAGTCTTCTTCATGACCCACTCCATTCTCGACTTCTTGCGGAATGCGGTGGTGCAGTACGGATATTGGGCGGTGGGGGCGGCGCTGCTGGCTGAGAATGCCGGAATTCCCGCGCCCGGCGAAACTATTCTGCTGCTCGCGAGTTTCCTGGCCTATTCCGAACATGACCTGAGACTTTCCTGGATCATTGTGGTGGCAACGATCGCGGCGACTCTCGGCGACAACATTGGGTTTGCGCTGGGCAACTATGGCGGCCGTCCATTGCTGATTCGATACCAGGCATTCTTCAGAATTCCGGACAGGACGATAGACCGTGGAGAACAGCTGTTTGCGCGCTACGGTGCGGTGACCATTTTTTTTGCGCGCTTCGTATTCGGCATGCGCATCATCGCGGGACCTATGGCCGGAGTGCTGCGAATGCCATGGCGAAAGTTCCTGGTATTCAATTTTCTAGGGGCAGCGGTATGGGTGACGATGATTTCCGGGGCGGGATATCTATTCGGCAGACATTGGTGGCGCCTGGAAAGGATCATCAGACGATTTGATGTAGGTGCCATTATCGTGGTGTTGCTGTTGGCGGCCTTTCTGGCCTGGCGGAGCCGTCGCGAGTCATGATTCGCGTCTGTTCAGGCACGTCATCGACTTTCTTATTGGTCAAGGAAGGGATAGGTTCGCCGGATCTCTGATTTCAATCCCGGTGGAAGGTGTAGCCGATAGAAGCGCCGAGGCGAAGAACGTTGTTGGAGTGGAAATCGGCGGTGTTATTTACGATGTAATAATAGTGCGCTTCAGGACGAATAAAGATGTTTCGCCAGACGTTGTAGTGGATGCCTCCGCCAATGTGCATAAGGAAATGCGTGCTGTCGGAGCGGGTAGGGCATCCCGAAGAGTAATAGCAGCCGCCATAAGGTTTGTAGAAAAGCACAGTCTGTGCGCCGACGCCGGCCATCAGGTCAGCCGCGGTCTTCTTCGCGAGGTGAGGGGCATAGACGGCGTTCACGTCATAGATCAGCGGGCGAAATTGCTGATAGTAGTTGTAGAGGGCGTACCTGTATCGAAAGGCAATTTCCGCGCTGTATCCGTAATGATTTTTAAAAATGCGTTCGAGGCTGACGGCGGGATAGGCTCCTCCATTTTCGGCGGGAGGCAGATAATTCAGCGACGCGCTCGTATTCCGCGTTGAACTAAGAGTGCTGCCACCAACGGCAACGTCAAATTGCTGGGCATGTGCGAGAGCGGCACACAGAAGAACCGTGCAAACAAACATCAGCAACGCGAACTTTCTTGAATACAGGCTCAAATACAGCCCCCTTTGCATTTTCTTGAGTGGTGCGTGAATTGTATACGCTGGATTGGCGGCGTCCGGCGAAGCGGCTGTGTATGGTGGGCCAGCAAGAACCGGGCGGGCGAAACAGGACTCCATTTCGCCCACCTTAAACGATCAAAGATCTAGTCAGGACCGATCGTGTAACCGATCGAGGCGCCGACGCGAACCACGTTGTTGTTGCTGAAGGCGTCGGTGTTGTTAACGATGTGGTAGAAGTGCGCCTCGGGGCGGACAAAAACGTGTCCCCAGACGTAGTAACGGATGCCACCGCCAAGATCCACTAGAAAGTGGTTGCTGCTGACGTAATTGTTACAGGTGAAACCGTTGGTGCAGTAGGGCAGATAGAAACGAGTCGTCTGCCAACCGATGCCGCCCATGAGATCAAGCCCCGCCTTCTTGCTGAGTCTGGGTTGGTAGTCAGCGTTGAAGTCGAACAAGATGGGGCGGAACGGCTGACCTCCGGGTCCGCCATACGCGCCCTGGCTTCCCTTCCATGTACTCTCAAAGGCGAAGCCTAAGCGTTTGTGGAATATGACATCGGCGCTGATGCTTGGATAGAAGCCGCCCTTCTCGGGACAGACGCCGGTACTCGCGTCGCACGACCCAGAGGACATGACGGTGCTGCCGCCGAACATCGCATCTGCTTGTTGGGCCTGGGCGAAGCAGGCCAGGAAGACGAATCCACTCAACACCGCGAGCAGGGCTGACTTTCTCAAGAGAAACCTCCTGTAATTTAGCGTTTGATGGCGGTAAGATGCGACCGCGAAACCATTTGGATGCAAGGGCCTGGGAAACGTAACCATCATACATTTCAATAACCGGCGAATTCAATTGAACCGGATTCGCGATGGCCAGCCCGACTCACTCCCATGAGCATCGACCGCAAAAAGGGAACCCCGCAGATTGAAAGAAGTTGCGGCGATGCAAGTGAATTGCCCTAAGAACGCTTGGACAGGCCGCTGCCTCCCCCGCGCACGATGTGATCGAGGGCGATCGGCCCGCCACCAAAGAAAACGAGAGCGAATGCCAGTGTGCCGACTGCGAGAGGGAATTCGTATCCGGGACGGTCGGGTGTCCCCATGAGACCATTGTGCAGGTGAGCCTTTAAGATCGCCACACTGAGGTCGATAGCAATCGCCAGAGCGGCAAACCGTGTAAAGAATCCGCCGAGAATCAGCAGACCACCAAGAAGCTCGGTAAAGGCGGCAACATAACCTAACCAGGGGGGAATACCCATGCTTGCGATCCACTGCGTGAAATGGTGCATGCCTCCAAAAACCTTGTGATAGCCATGGACGGCCATGATGGTACCCACTGCGAGGCGCATGATCAGAAGGGCGAGTGGCTGTAAGCGATCGAGATAGCGCAATGTCTTCCTCCGAAATGAGGGATTAGCTTACAGCACCTGGGGTGAAAGCGAGGAAGGGAATCGAAAAAACGATTGCGCCTCCAGCCGAGTTTTGATAACGTGGCTCCCGCCCCAGGAAGCCACTTTGAGTGTGATCGCAGTGCCTCACCGCGCTTCTTGTCGGTCTTCTCACTTTTCAGTTATCAATCGGGCCCAGAAAGCGATCGACACTATCGTCCGCCATCGGCTGCATGCTTGCGCCGTGGCAGGCGGGTGAAATCCTGAGCAGGTAGGAGTCTCGGCGATGACTTTCAATATGAATGAAGGCGCTTTGCGGAAGTATGTTTTATTGGCGCTCGTGACATTGGTTCCAGCGTACCTGATCGCGCAACACAAGAACGCTCCAGCTCCGCATAGCGCTCCGGCGCCGCATGCCAGCGCCCCCGCCCACGCGTCGGCTCCGAGCCATGCGTCCGCGCCGCAGCACTCCAACGCGCCGCAACATTCCAACGCGCCGCAACATTCGAATACGCAACAGCATTCGAATACGCCCAATTCAGGTCATTCCAATATGGGCAACAGCGGCCACCAGGCGAACAGCAATTTGGGCCACCCGAACTCAACCTCGAATGGACACTCCAATGCGTCAACAAACGGACGCCCGGGGGCAACAAACAATGGCCGGCCTTCCACGACGACAAATGGCAAGCCGGGCGCGAACAATGGCCGACCTTCCACGACAAATGGCAAGCCGGGCGCGAACAATGGCCGACCTGGCGCAGGCGGGAATAACAAGACTGCGGGTACGAATGGACATCCGGCGAACATGAATGGCGGTAAGAATGGTTCGGCAACGGGTGGCAAGCCCGGCAACGGAGGCAACACTCACGCCGGCATGAATCACACTCCCCCGGGGCGGCAGGTTTCATTGAAGGGCGGAGGGTCAGCGCACATTCGGCCCAACGGGCAGATTCGCTCGGTGAATCGTAACGGCATGCAGATCCAGCACAATCTCCATGGCGGTCGTACGATTGTGGCGAACCGCAATGGAGCGCGCGTAGTCACCAATGGCAGGCACGGAGGATATGTGCAGCGTGCCTACGTCACACGCGGAGGCCGTAGCTACTATTCGCGGACGTATTACTATCACGGCGAATACCGGACCGGAGTCTATCAGGGCTACTACTACGGCGGGCGTCCCTACTACGGATACTATCCCTCGTACTATTACGGGCCTGCCTATTACGGCTGGGCGTACAACCCATGGCCCGCGCCGGTTGCCTATGGATGGGG
>QIAK01000198.1:6364-19201 GCA_003225515.1 Acidobacteriota bacterium
CGCCATATCCCGTTTATCCTTCAGCGGCATTCTGGCTGACGGATTATCTGATTGCGGCCAATTTGCAGGCCGCTTATGCGGCGCAGGCTGAGGCGGAAGCCGGGTTCAACTGGGGATGGCCGGCTTCGGATCAACTCGTCGCAAGCATGGGACCGATCCCTGCTGCCGACAGCGCCAATGCTGTGCCAATGAGCGCGGAAGTGAAGAAGGCGCTCTCCGAGGAGATCAAGGCGCAACTGGCCGAGGATCAATCCTCTGCCGGAAAGGCCAAAGCATCTTCCGGGGACAAGGGCGGCGCCTCAACCAGCAACGAAGCGCCTCCGGCCCTCAACCCGGCACGGCGGACATTCGTCGTATCTGCGGACCTCAGCGTAGTGGCGGATGGTGATGAGTGCGCATTAACCGCCGGCGACATCATCACGCGTCTGACCGACAAACCGGATGATGACAACAACGTGAACGTCAGCGTCGCCGCCAGCAAGAAGACGGATTGCGCTCCCGGCAAGACCGTCGCAGTCACGGTCGACGATCTGCAGGAAATGCACAATCATTTCCGCGAGCAACTCACCAGCGGTATGGGTGAGCTGGCGAAAAAACAAGGGAAAGATGGCCTGCCGAAAGCTCCGGACACCAGCACGGTAAAGGGTGATGTCCCGGAACCGCCGGCAGACAAGAGCGCTGCCAAGACTCTGGAAGAGCAGGAGAAGGCGGGCGACCAGACCGAGTCGGAAGTTAAGCAAGAGGCAACTGCATCAGGCGGCGGCTCTCAATAGTCGGGGTGAGCCCGCGGTTCAACTGACAATCAGCGGAGCGTCGCCCCTCGGGTGACGCTCCCGATTCTTATTCTTATTTCACCAGCGCGAGGAATGATACCCGGTGCAACGCAACGACACTGGGGCTTCCGGAGAGGGGATGTTAGTCATGGGGGAGAAGTTCAAGAAGGTCATTGCTGCCATCATTTTTGTCGTGTGCGCCACGATGTTTCCAATATCCAGCGCCAGTGCGCAGGGTGTTTCTTTGCAGGAGCAACTATCGGCGCAATACAAAGTCGTGAAAATGGGATCCGATACGAGCGGGTTCTCAGTCGTCGAACCTGGGACCCTGCTGGAGATCAAAAAAGGTGGAATTCTGGCCGTACCCTATTCCGACACCAGCGTTCTTTCGACGAAATATGAAGGCGGAACAGTGCACTCCCCGAGCACACTCTTGTCGAAAGGCATCGGCTTTGGCATGAAGAGGTTCGGGAAAGAACAAACTACGCACCTGTTCGCCACGGGAGACAAGGTCTACCCGTCGAAGATTGAAGTTGACGTCGCTAAAGACGATGTGGCTTTGACAATCGTTGCGTGCGACACCTGCAACAAGACCGATCCTCCGACGTATAACAAGGCCAAAGTTGTCTTCCAGTTCCCCAAAGGATCGCTGGCTAAGGCCAGCGCAGGTGACGTCGAGGACACGATCGGTCAATTGCTCTCGATCAGCGAAGACAGTCAGGGTCAGGATCAAGGCGGACAGCAGCAAGGGGGAGATCAGGGGCAACAAGGCGGAGGTCAGGCGCAAGGCGGACAAGGCGGAGGCCAGGAACAACAGCAACAGGCTGAACCCCAGACCATTGAAAAAGGCCAGACTCCCGATCAGGTACAGGCTGCGCTCGGTAAGCCGGACAAGATCGTGAACCTGGGTGCGAAACAGCTCTATATCTACAAAGATATGAAGGTAACGTTTATTGGTGGCAAGGTTGTGGATGTGCAGTAGGCGCGCCATGAATGCGTGCCTTGTCACGAATTTGCCTGCGCCACGGCTGGGCAAGGCACAGCCAATCCCAGGAGAATTCCTATGCGTCAGGCCCGATTCCTTCTTCTAGCCGCCGCCGCAATTGCAACAATTCTTTCCGCTGCGGTCGCTGGAGCGCAGGCCGTGACCCTGCAGGAGCAACTCAGCGCTCAGTACAAGACGGTGAAGATGGGCTCGGATTCCGGCGGGATTGCGGTGGTCGAGCCCGGCACTCTGCTGGCGATTCAGAAGGGCGGAGTCCTGAGCGTGCCATGGAAAGCGCTGGCACTATGTCCGGCAAAATATCAGGACAATAGTCTCCATCCTTCGGCCGGGTTTTGCGCCGCCATGGTAAAGAGCGTCTCAAAGTATTACCAGGTTGGCGACAAGGTCTATCCCACAAAGACTGATGTCAGCCTCGACAAGGCGAAGATCTCGTTTACTGTCGTGGCTTGCGATTCCTGCAACGGAGTAAATCCTCCCACATCGATGAAGGGGGAAGTTGTATTCCAGTTCGCCAAAGGATTTTTGGAGAAAGCGAATGTGGGAGCGATCGAGGACGCGATCGGTCAAGTATTCTCGATCAGCAATGATGATCAGCAAGCCCAGGGCGGAGACGCCAATCAGCAACAGGGAGGCCAGCAGCAGCAGCAGTCGCAACAGCAGGAACAACAAACTGAGCCGCAAACCGTCCAACTGGGAATGACGACCGATCAGGTGCAGTCAGCTTTAGGGCGGCCAGACAAGATGTTCAATGTTGGCGCCAAACAGATTTTCGTCTACAAGGACGTGAAGGTGACGTTTCTAAACGGCAAAGTGTCGGACGTGCAGTAACTCCAGGCCTGCGGACGACTACGTAGTTAACCCCTGCAAATACGGCAGGTTGAGCGAGCGACATAGTACCTCCGTACCGTGCGTAGTACTTCAGTTACTCTCCCGCCAGTGACCGCCCATCCGCAATACCGTTCACACATCTAATGGTATTGCCCGCCGCACCGACCACAACATATAGTTTCAGTCACTAGTCCGCATTTTTCCGAATTCCAGAAAACAGGCCAAAAACCCAAAGAAACGCGGAGATTCGCTCCGAGCCGGGGTTTTTCAGGGTTGAGATATGCTCGGAACACCGAAAGCCCTCGGACAAGCGATTGAGGGCAGGCGATCTGACGAAACAAAGCCCGCTGGCCGAATGGGAATCTGAGCGGGAAATGGTTGTAGAAGGCAAGTAGAAGGCAAGAGGAAATATGGCCGACTCGCGAGAAGTAATGAATATTCGCCAAGCGTCGCAATATCTGGGCGTGAGTCCGGACACGCTTTACAGATATGTCGGCGAGCAGAAGATTCCCGCATTCAAATTGGGCAACCGCTGGCGCTTCAAGAAATCGCGGCTGGACCAGTGGATGGAAGAGAAGTCGAGTGAGATGGAACCGCAGGTGAAACGCAAAGCGAAAGCGGCATCGAAAGCTGCCGGACAGAGTTAGAAAAAAACGTCGCGGGCGAGGGTGCCCGCGCCACACACAAAGGTGGGGCACATGTTTGGAATGGGATCGAAGTCCATCGTTGGTCTGGATGTAGGCTCCTCAAGCATTAAAGCGGTGGAGCTCAAGAGAAAGGGCGGGCAGATTGAAGTCTCACACCTTGGTCTGGAGCCGCTATCTTCCGACATCGTGGTCGACTCGATGATCGTCGACTCGGGCACGGTTTCGAGCGCGATTTCGAAGCTGTTCCTCGACAACCAGATCAAGACCAAAGCCGTGGCCACCGCCGTGAGCGGACACTCGGTCATTGTGAAGAAGATCTCGCTGCCTTCGATGAGCGACCAGGAATTGGCCGAGACCATCGAAAAAGAAGCTGCGCAGCACATTCCTTTCGATCTGTCCGACGTTAGCCTCGACTACCAGATTCTCTCCGACGAAGTGGGCAGTCCGCAGATGGACGTTCTCCTTGTCGCGGTGAAGAAGGACAAGATTCTGAACTACACCAACGTACTCTCGATGTCGGGCCGCACCCCGGCTATTGTCGACATCGATGCGCTGGCTCTGCAGAATTGCTACGAATACAACTACCAGCCGGCGCCGGGCCAAGTTGTGGCTTTGCTGAACCTGGGCGCCAGCGTGATGAACATCAATATCGTGAAGGGTACGACACCATTGTTCCCACGCGACGTCAGCGTGGGCGGACACCAGTACACGGATTCGCTGCAGAAGGAATTGGATTTGAGCTTCGAAGATGCAGAGTCGTTGAAACTGGGTCACAAGGTGGGCACGGTGAGCGAGGACGCGAAGCAGCCGATCCTGCAGCAGGTCACCGAAATTATCGTACTGGAAATTCAGAAGACCTTCGATTTCTTCCGGGCCAGCGCGGCCGGCGAGCACATCGAAAAAATCTACCTGGCGGGCGGATCGTCGAAGGTGCCGGGCCTGGTGGAAGCGTTGCGGCAGGAGTTCTCGATGCCGGTGGAGTTGTTGAATCCGTTCCAGCGTGTTACGCCTCCGGTCGAAGGGCACGGAGCGGAACTGGTGGAGCAGAATCCGGGTCAGATGGCAGTGGCGGTGGGCTTGGCCCTGAGGAGCTTTGAATCGCTATGATCAAAATCAATCTGCTGGAAAATTCCAAAGGGAAAAACAAGCGCGGTGGAAGCAGCGGTCCGTCGATGCCCACGATGGAAATGGGCGACATGGGTTCGCCCAAGCTGAAGATATTGGCTGTGCTGGTGGTGGCAGGGTTGTTCAACCTCAGCTACTGGTATCGGCTCGATCATCAGTCGAAGGCCATCGAGGCCCACATGAAGGTGGCCGAGCAGAGGAACCGCGAGTTGGCCGACGTAAAAGCCCGTTTTCTTGAGCGTCAGACCCAGGCGAACAACTATAAGCGACGCGTCGATGTGATCGATGGTCTGCGTGCGAACCAGAATGGTCCGGTCAATCTGATGGCCATGATGGGCGAGACGATCAACAACACCGAAGCGGTCTGGCTCAGCAAGATGGACGACCAGGGTCCGAGTGTGAACCTGGAAGGAACGGCGCTGAGCACGGACGCGGTTGCCAATTTAATCGCGAACCTGCAAAAGACCGGGTACTTCAAGAACGTCGAGATCAAGGAAACATTTCAAGACGAACAGATCAAGGACATGCAGGCGTTCCAGTTCACGCTGACCTGCGAGAAGGGGAAGTCCTAAGCATTCAGGAGCGCGAGGCGGACCTATGGCGATGACTTTTAGCGAAATGTCGGGCATCAAGCAGTGGGCAACCGTGGTCCTTGGCGGAGCGGTGGTGACAGCAGCACTGTATTTCACCATGTTCAAGAGCCAGAACGACAAGAACACGGCCGCGCAGCATGCCCTCGAAGACAAAATCCGGGAAAACAACGAGCTCGAGTCCTATCGGCCCAAGCTGAAGCAGATGGAGCAGCAGCTGGCCGAGCTCAAACAGCAGCTCGAAATCGAGCAGCGCATCGTTCCTGACGAAAAGCAGGTCGACACTTTCATGACGATGATGGATGCCGAGGCACAGAAGGCCGGCGTGGAATTGCGGCGCTACCTGGCGAAGGACGCGAAGTCGCAGCAGTACTACACCGAAGTGCCGTTCGATATCGAACTCGACGGACCATATTATTCGACCCTCAATTTCTTTGATCGGGTGAGCAAGTTGGAGCGCATCGTGAACATCAACGGCCTGGTGGTGGGGACGACGAAGAATCCGTCGGGGGCGAAAGCCAAGCACACCTACCAGTACGCGCCCAACGAGAGCATTATCGCGACTTTTACGGCAACTACATACTTCAGTCACGATCTACAAACTTCCGCAGCCGGACCCGGGACGAAACCGGGCGCACCGGCGGCGAAGTAGGGATGGCTATGAAGCTGACAACAGGTATTTTGGCAGTGGCAATGGTGGTGAGCGGCTCTGCGGCCACGAAGGTTGCGGCGCAGAACGCAGACGCCATCGATAACGCGCGCAGCACTGCAAAGTCGCTGCAGCAGAATCAACCGAGCCCGGCTCCGAAGGCCGCCGCAACATCGGCGGCTGCCAAGCCGGCACCGGGCGCTCCAGCCCCAGCGGTGAAGCCCGCGGCAATTCCGGGATCGAAGCCGGTTGCGGTAGCGGTGAAGCCGGCGCCAGCGTCGAAGCCGGTTTCCACATCTTCTTCTTCGCATAACCAGCTGCAGAAGGTGAATGTGGTTCCCGGAGCGAACGGGTTCCAGATCGAAATCAGTTCCAGCCAGGCGGTGACGCCCCGGGTGAGCAAACTGAATTCGCCGGCCCGCGTCGTTGTCGAACTGCCGGAGACGGTGGTGGCCAGCGCGCAAAACAAGATTCCTGTAGGCAGCGCCGGTGTGAAGGGCGTACGCATTGGCATGGACGGCAAGAATCCTCCGACTACGAGCGTTGTGGTCGATCTGGAGAAGCCGTTGACCTATGAGTTGACTCCGGGGCCCGCAGGCAAAGTAATCCTGACCCTGCATACGCAGGATGGGACACCCAGCGTCGCGAAAAATAGTCTGCCTGCGGCTGTGAAAACTACCGCTGCTCCAGCCGTCAAAACGAGCTCTACCGCAGTGGTGAAAACTCCTGCGCCAGCGCCGAAGGCCACAATTGTTCCCGCGAAGGCTGCGGTGACAAAGGCTCCGGCTGCAAAGCCGGTCGCACAGGCTACGAAGCCAGAGCCGGAACTGCAAGCTAAGGCCGCACCGGCGTCGAAGATCGCGGCCGTGAGCGCGCCTGTAGCGGCTCCAACCAAACCCGCCGCTGCTGTGGGCAATGAGCGGCAAACGCGATCCGTTCTTCAGTCCGGTTGTGCAGACAAACGGCTCGGGTTGTTCCACCGGAAAGAAGTGCCTGGAGATTGGCGGAATCAACCTGCGAGGCGTAGTGAAGTCAGACGCCGGTTTTATCGCAGTGGTGACCAACAATCTGAACAAAGCATATTTTCTGCGGGAGAACGATCCCGTGTTCAACGGCTACGTGGTGAAGATCACGGGTGATTCGGTTGTGTTCCAGGAAACGATTCAGGACAAGCTGGGCAAGCCGTTCACGCGGGAAGTAGTGAAGAGAATCTTCACGCCGGCGGTTTAAGCAAGTACGGCGAATCGGGGAACCGGGACGCCGAACAAATTTTGAAGAAGGACACGCGGGCCAGGGCCCGCGGGTGGGGAGAGGCGAAATGCGAAAGCAACAAGTGACACTGTTCGTATCGTTGCTGGTGTTGTTGGTGGCGGCGGCTGCGGTCGCGCAGTCACCGGTCCAGCTCGATCGAGTCAACGTAGTCCGGAGCACGGACGACATCCGAGTCGAGATGAGCTCGAGCGGCACACTGACGCCGAAGCTCAGCGCTCTGGACTCACCCGCCCGCGTAGTAGTGGATCTGCCGGAAACCGTAATGGCAACCGGGCAGACCCACATCGCTGTGGGCGCGGCTGGGGTCAAGGGCGTGCGCATTGGAATGGATGGCCAGTCGCATCCGACCACCCGCATCGTCGTCGATCTCGAAAAAGCTTGTGCCTATGAATTGACCCCCGGTCCCGCAGGCAAGCTGGTGCTGACCCTGCATGCCGGTGCGGTGGCCAGGGCCGCTGCCGAGACCACGGCCAGCAAGGCGACCTCGCCATTCGCTCCGCGAGTAATAGACGCGCATTCCGATCAGAAGGCGGAACTTACGCCAGCGACAAAGACAGTTGCTAAGAACTCGCCCACTGACTTTGTATTCGTTGAACCCTCTTATCAGGCTAAGGCTGCCAGCGATGTTAAGCCTGAAGCTAAGAACGCCGTCGCTGCTGACGAACCCACGGTTCGTGCACAGGAAGCGGCAGCGCGTTTCTCGGATAAGACAGCTGCCGAACTGCTTCCAGTGAGCGTTCACGCAGCCCAGGCACAGAACCAGGCACCCAGCATTACTCCCGCGGTCAATCTGGCGGCGGAGCAAAAAGCACAAGCTGGACAGCAACCCGCTGCGGTGGGCCCGAAGTATACGGGAGAGCCGATCTCGGTCAACTTGAAAGATGTCGACCTGAAAGACTTCTTCCGCCTCATTCACGAAATCAGCGGCCTGAACGTTGTGCTCGATCCGAATGTGCACGGCACTCTGACAGTTGTTCTCGATGACGTGCCGTGGGACCAGGCACTCGACATCGTGCTCAAGAACAATGAACTGGCGCGCGAACTGGAAGGCAACGTCCTGCGCATCGCGACTGTGGACACTCTGAAGCACGAAGCTGACTCTCGCCGGGCGCAGATCGAATCCGAAACCCTGGCCGTGGAGAAAGTTTCCGTCACGCGCTTCCTGAGCTACGCCAAGGCGAAAGACGTGATTGTCACGATCAAGAAATTCATCTCGGTGCGCGGCGATGTGGTGGCTGACGATCGCACCAACGCCGTCATCATCAACGACATTCCGAAAACGATTCCGACGATCGATCGCCTGTTGACGCAGCTTGACCGCAAGACGCAGGAAGTCGAAATTGAAGCTCGCGTGGTAGCCGCGACGCGGCAGTTTGCCCGCGATATCGGCACGCAACTCGGGTTTGGCTGGGGCAACGGCCACAGCGCAATCGGCGGAAACCAGACGGTTGGCTCGTCGCCGACGACGGTCAACGGACTTACGCCAGGCTATATCACGACTGGCGGCAGCGGCAGCGGATCCACTATTCCATTGTTCTCGAACCTGGGATCTACGGCACCTTCAAGCGGTTTGACCTTCGTGAGCGCCAGCAACACGGTGCGAATTGACGCGGTGCTCTCGTTGGCCGAGTCGCGCGGTCTGCTGAAAGTGCTTTCCCGTCCGCGAGTCGTAACCCAGAACAATATTCAAGCCTTGGTCAAACAGGGTGTACGCGTTCCCATCGTTACGCAGGCGCAGTTGGGTGGTCCTCCGACCGTGACCTACGTTGACGCTTTCCTGCGGTTGACGGTGACTCCGCAGATCACCTCGGAGAACACCATCTTCCTGAACGTCGACGTGGAAAACACCACGCCGAACTTCGGCCAGGAAGTACAGGGCAATCCGGAACTGATCACGCAGCAGGCGACCACGCAGGTTCTGGTGACCGACGGCGGCACGGTGGTGATCGGCGGCGTCATCCAGACGCAGAACTCGATCAACATCTCGCAGGTGCCGTTGCTCGGCAACCTGCCGTACCTGGGCAACCTGTTCAAGCACACGCAGGTCAACACCTCAAACCAGGAGCTGATTTTCTTCATCACTCCGCGAATCATTCAGACGTAACTAGTCCCGAGTCGCGAGTACTGAGTCCCGAGCTAAACCGCCGCCGGTCTGGAGAAACTGCCAGGCCGGCGGTTTCGCGTTTGGGGAAACCGGGAACTGAGAACTTCCTTCCTGTTAAACTCAGCCCAATGGACTTCCCATCGCGCCAGCAGAAATTGCGCGAGCATCTCGCCACCACACGGTTCGATGCTCTCCTCATCAGCCATCTTCCCAACGTTCGATATCTTTGCGGCTTTACCGGTAGCGCCGGATTGTTGCTTGTCGAGCAGGCTGGAAGTGTTTTCTTTACGGACGTCCGCTACGACACGCAAGCGCATGACGAGATAAAGGCAGCGAAGGTTGTGATTGCACGTCAGTCGGTGGTGCCGTCGCTTGGAGAATGGCTGGGAAAACGGCGCAGGCGGGCCCGCGGATGGACGATCGGCATCGAAGCGGAGCACTTGACGATTGCGGAGAAGAAGCGCCTGGTCAAGGTGCGGCCTTCCGGAGTTACGTTCAAAGATGCGCCGCCAATTGTTGAGCGGGCTCGCATGTTCAAGGATGACGATGAACTCAAGCGCATCCGTGCAGCGGTAAAGCTAGGGGCGACGCTGTTCGATCGGGCGCTGGAAGTGTTGCGGCCAGGTGTGAAAGAAACCGACATTGCTGCTGAAATGGAACATGAGGCGCGACGCGGCGAAGCAGAGGCGATGTCGTTCCCCACGATCATTGCCTCGGGGGCACGGTCGGCGCTTCCGCACGGTCGGGCTTCCGATCAGCCGATAGCAGCAGGTGGGTTCGTGGTCTGCGACTTCGGTGTTATACTCTCAGGTTATTGTTCCGACCAGACCCGCACCGTGTGGGTCGGGCCTGTTCCCGAGGACGCCCGCCAGGCGTATGAGGCAGTTCGGGAGGCGCAGCAAGCCGCGATAGACGCCGTTCGGCCAGGCATTCCCGCCGGCGAAATCGATGCGGCAGCCCGCAAGGTGCTGCGTAAGGCCGGGTTGGGGCGCTATTTTACGCACTCCACGGGACACGGGGTCGGACTCGAGATTCACGAGACTCCGAGGGTAGCGGCCGGGCAGCGGGAGATTCTGCAGCCTGGGATGGTCATCACGATCGAGCCCGGAGTATACTTTCCCGGCAAATGGGGCGTGAGGATCGAGGACATGGTTGCGGTCACCGCAGGCGGATGTGAAGTGATGACGCCGACAAGTAAGGTTTTTCTGGCAGTTTAGCCTTCTTAACTTTCAGGCCGGGCAGTATCTTGCCTGGTTTCTCCGCGCGTTTCTGGACTTGATTGGCGGTTGGTTCTAAACAGGAAATTGCGAGCGGCCCACCTTACACGAATGAATCAAAAAGAGCTGAAAGAACTCATCGAATTCTTAATCGAGAAGGATATTGCCGAGTTTGAATTGGAACGCGGCGATGTCAAAGTGCGGATCAAGCGCGCCGGAGAGCATACGACCGTCCATACGCATGGCGAGCCACGCTTCTATGCCGTACCCCCGGCGCCCATCGCCGTGACTGAGGTAGGAGCGGCATCCGTGGTAGCCGAGCCTGCCGCGCCTGCGCCCGAGGAAGGGCTTCACATAGTGAAGTCCCCCATTGTCGGGACATTCTATGAGGCGCCCTCGCCCGGCGCTCCTCCATTTGTAAAGGTTGGAGACGCGGTGGAATTGGGACAAGTCCTGTGCATCGTCGAGGCCATGAAACTCCTCAATGAGATTGAATCGGACGTTGCCGGAGAGATCGTGAAGAAGCTGGCGGCGAACGGGCAGCCGATTGAGTACGGGCAGGAATTGTTCGTCATAAGGCCGAAGAAGTGAAGTCAGTATCTATAGGGGCGCGCTCTGGGCGCGCCTTTTTGCGTCTGAAGAGGGAACCGGAAGGTTCGTGGAGGGGCGGACGCCCCGTCCGCGCCACGCAGTGTCGCAATACTGCCGGAGAGGATACGCTTCGCGCCGCCCGAACGCGGGTGTCCGGGGCGCCGCGAGTGTTCCCGGCCGGGCGCGAGACCGCTGAACTTTAAATATGTTCAAGAAAATCCTGATTGCGAACCGAGGGGAAATTGCGCTGCGCGTGATTTGCGCGTGCAAGGAACTCGGCATCCGCACGGTCGCTATTTACAGCGAGGCTGACCGCAACTCGCTGCCGGTTCGCTTTGCGGACGAGGCCATCTGCATCGGGCCTCCGCAATTAGCTCTGAGCTACCTCAACATTCCAGCGGTTATCAGCGCGGCGGAGATCGCGAACGTCGAGGCGATCCATCCTGGCTACGGGCTGCTGGCGGAGAATGCCAACTTTGCGGAGGTGTGCGAGACCAGCGGCATCAAATTCATCGGACCGCGCCCCGAAGTCACCCGACTTATGGGCGAGAAGGAAAAGGCCCGGACCGCGATGAAACAAGCGGGAGTGCCAATTCTGCCGGGGTCGGACGGAATTATCGCGTCCGATGGCGAGGCCCTGGAGTGGGCGCGCCAAGTTGGTTTCCCAGTGATTGTGAAGGCCTCGGCTGGAGGCGGCGGACGGGGCATGCGCATTGTCCGCAACGAAGAAGAACTGCCCGGCCTGTTCAAGGCGGCGCAGGCGGAGGCCGCAGGTGCCTTCGGCAATGGCGATCTCTATATGGAGAAGTACGTCGAGCATCCCCGGCACATCGAGTTCCAGGTGCTGGCCGACGAGCATGGAAACGTGGTGAGCCTCGGGGAACGAGAATGTTCCATACAGCGTCGTCACCAGAAATTGCTGGAGGAGTCGCCTTCTACGCAAGTCACGCCGGAGTTGCGCGATCAGATCGGCGCGGTGCTATGCAAGTCGCTGGCTGCCATAGGCTACAGCAACGCAGGCACCATTGAGTTCTTGATGGACAAAGACCGGCGCCTTCATTTCATCGAGATGAACACCCGCATTCAAGTCGAGCATCCCGTGACAGAAATGGTGACCGACGTCGACCTGGTGAAGAGCCAAATCATGATTGCCGCCGGGGCGCACATGCGCGACGTGCTGCAGGGGCCCATTGTCCATCGCGGACACGCTATTGAATGCCGCATTAATGCGGAGCATCCGGAGAAGTTCACGCCGTCGGCGGGGAAGATCACGGCGTTCCACCCGCCAGGCGGAACGGGCGTACGCGTGGACACAGCCGCCTACGCTGAGGGAGTGATTCCCCCATACTATGATTCGCTGATTGCCAAGCTGATCGTGCGCGGCAAGGATCGCAGCGAGGCGGTCTCGCGCATGTCACGGGCGCTGGAGATGTTCATTGTCGAAGGCATCTTCACGACCATTCCGTTGCACCGGAAAATTCTAGCGGATGAGGATTTCCGGGCGGGGAAGATTGATACGGGATTTATCGAGCGATTCCTGGCTAAGAACGGCAAGTCAGAGCACTTGCAACCATAAACGGTGGCTCACATGACGATCGACGATCTGCCGCACTTCCGTGTCTCGAAAGTTAGTCCGAGCGAAGATGACAAAGACTATTTTGAGCTTTCGGGCGTGTTTAATCGGTTCGACGGCGTTGTTGAGGGTCTGTGTTCTCTGTTAACACCCGACGCCCACACCCTGACTGCTCTGTACGGTTATTTACAGTTTGGGAGTGCTTCCGACAGGACCGCCCGCATTAACACTCATGGAAAACCTAGTCCCGAAGTTGTCGACTTGGACTTGACCTACGTTCACCCTCGCTGGCATCCCCGACACGTCTGGATGGTCTCACTTCCCACCTGGAAGTGGAACCGAGACCAATGCGTCGCACGGGATGCAATCGGCAAGATCGTCGAGGGCACTCAAATGTCAGTCGTCGATGGCGAAGAGATTCGGCAATGGATTCAAATTTCCGAGAAGGGCAAGGACAGTGGT
>QIAK01000591.1 GCA_003225515.1 Acidobacteriota bacterium
TTTCCGTTTCAGGCTTTGCCGTTGATCTTGGCCCACCACCAGCTGACGCCAACAAATAGGAATCGCCAGTCGCTGAAGAACTCCGGGGGCTTGCCTTCGAAGGCGTGACCGATGAACTGCAGCGTCCATCCGATTACGAAAAGAGCGGCGGCGAAGAGCCAAAGGCGATTGTAGAAGAATCCCGCGAGGAAGACTGCGACTGAGACCAGGATGGTAGGGATGCCGAAGGTATGGCAGACGCGATTGATGGGGTGCTGGTGGCTGGTGGAGTATTGGGCGATCCACTGCTCACTGGAGCGATTGCCTAGCATGCGAGGGGATGATACATCTGCTGCGCATTCTTTGCCACACCGCAGTCAACGCAAAGCTTGAACCGCGAAGGGCGCGAAGGAATGCGGCAAAGCTCGCGAAGATGGGCGATCGGATTGTCGTCTATTCATCATTCATCATTATCGCTTCCGGTTTACGGAGCGAAAATGTAGGTAGCGCCTGGACTTGAACTCTTCGGAGCTCCTGCGATAATCGTGACTCCGTCGATGCCCACTGAGGCACCCATGAGGTCGGCTTGAGTTCCATCGGAGGCAAGCAGTTCCGCATTGGCAGCTTTCGTGCTTCTCCAACCGATGGATGGGCGCACATATACATAGGCAGCGCCCTGTTCCAGGTTCGATCCAACGTTGGCTCCGGCTGCGCCTACGACGATGGTTTTGCCATTACCGGCGAGAGCTACGGCGCCGCCAAAACCGCCGTACTGGGTCGAGTCGAGAGCACGAAGCGATGCATTGTATTGACCCGAGTTGTCCCATCCGGAGGCTGGCCGCACATAGACATACGCCGCGCCAAGGTTGTTTCCGGCGCCGGGATCTCCGGCAACAATTGTGTTCCCGGCAATGGATACAGAACTCCCAAAGTGCTCGTTGGACTTGCCGGTGGCGGAGGTAAGTTCGGCGGTCTGGGTGGTTGTGCTCCAGCCGCTCGCGGGTTCGACGAACACGTAAGCCGCGCCCTGAAAATTGTTCTGCCCGATTGAACCCGCGACGACAGTGTTACCCCGAACCGCGACGGACCCGCCCAGATAGCTCAGCAAGCCTCCATCGCTGGCGGTGAGTTCGGCAGCCTGGGTCCAACTGCTTCCGCTTCCCGTGAACACGTAAACGCGTCCGGCAAAATTATTGACGAAGAAGGCGCCGACGGCGATGGTCGAGTGATCGATGCTGACAGCGTTGCCGAAAGCATCGCCGCTCAGTCCGTCAGAGGCTACGAGTTTCGCGGCTTCGGTTAGAGTGCCTGACCAGCCGGCCGCAGGCTTGACGAAGACGTAAACGGCTCCAGGAGCGGTGGCCGGAGCGTCAAAATTAGAAGTGTTGGCAGCGCCAACGACAATAGTGTCACCGCTGATCGCTACCGATGTGCCAAAGTAGGCGCCGTTGTCGGAAGGAACGAGGATGGCGGCTTCGGGAGTATTTCCCCATCCGCTCGCGGGTTTCACGAACACGTGTGCCGTGCCGGTGGTCTGGAAATTGGGATCGAAGTCGCCGACTACCAGAGTATTTCCTGAAATTGCCGATGTGAGCCCAAACCAGTCGTTGGTAGAACGCGAAGCTGGGACCAGTTCCCCTAGTTGCTTGAACGACTGAGCCTTCGCCGAAGTACCAAGCAACGCACACGAGATCATCAGCAGGATCAACAATCTATTCATAGGAACCCCCGGGGAGAAGGAACAGTTTAGGGCGGGCACCGGCGCGCAATTATGTTCCCCGGGACCCCGCAAGTCAAGGCACCCGAGGGCCAGAAGCCTTGTCGCGCACGGATTCCGGACCTGGGGCGCGGGGCGCGGTTGAAGGCCAAAGGTGAGCGTGGTAGCATCCTAGGTTTTGGCAGGGATGCTGGGTTGGCCTATACCTGTCCTTATCCTCTTGATGGGCCCGCTTCCTTCCCAGACCTGCCGGAGGAGCGCAACGTGAAAGTCTATTCGGGAGCAAACATCAGGAATGTGGCAATGGTGGGGCATGGACACGCGGGCAAGACTACGCTCGTGTCGGCCATGTTATATACGGCAGGCGCAACCCAGCGGCTAGGGCGCGTTGACGACGGAACGGCTGCGACCGACCACGACGAGGAAGAAATCGCGCGCAAGATGTCAATTTCGACGGGCGCTGTCGCGGTGGAGTGGGGCAATACGAAGATAAATATTCTCGACACTCCCGGCTTCAGCATGTTCGTCCACGAGGCCAAGATGGTGCTGCCCGTGGTGGACGCGGCTATCGTGATCGTGGATGGAGTGGCCGGCGTAGAAGTGGTGACTCAACGCGTGTGGAATTACTGCGAGGAGTACAAGACGCCGCGGCTGATCGTCGTGAATCGCATGGACCGCGACCGGGCCAATGCTGAACGCGTGCTGGAATCGCTGACGAATGCCTTTGGCCGGGATGTAATCCCAATCGAACTGCCAATCGGCAGTGAGAAGAACTTGAGTGGCGTGGTCGATCTGGTGCGCATGAAGGCCTACACGTATGAGTTGGGCGGAAATGGCAAGGGGAAAGAGACAGAGATTCCGGCCGGTTTGAAAGGTCAGGTGCAGGAGGCGCATGAGCGGCTGGTCGAGTTGGTGGCCGAGGGCGACGACAAGCTGATGGAGAAGTTCTTTGAAGCTGGAACGCTGGGCGAAGAAGACCTGATTCCGGCGCTGCACAATGCGATTCGCGAAGACCGGATTTTCCCAGTGATCTTCAGCTCCGGTCTGGGAAATGTTGGGGCTGACCGGGTAATGGATTTTATTATCGACTACACTCCTGCGCCGTCGGAGCACGAGTGGGTGCAGGGAGAACCTGCGGGAAACGGCGACGCGCCGAAGCGGCATGAGTCGGATGAGGAACCGGTTTCGTTGTACGTGTTCAAGACGGTCTCCGACGCGTTTGCGGGACGCATTTCCTATTTCAAAGTTTTTTCCGGCGTATTGAAGAACGATGCAACCCTGCAGAACTATAGCCGCGGAGGGCCGGAGAAATTTGCGCATATTTCGATCATGCAGGGGAAGACGGCCGTGCCGGTGAGCGAACTGCAAACGAACTGCACGCCGGCGATATTGGCGCGGTTGCAAAATTAAAAGACACGCTGACCGGCGATACCCTTGGCGATAAATCAGCGCCCATTCAATATCCGCGGGTGAAGCTTCCGGAGCCGGCTATTACGTTTGCGATCGAGCCGAAGAGCCGCGCGGACGAAGACAAGCTGGGCCCGGGCATCCACAAACTGATGGAAGAAGATGGCATGCTGCGTTTCTTCCGTGATCCGCAGACGAAGGAATTCCTCATCGCGGGCACGGGCCAGCAGCATATTGAAGTAACGGTTGCAAAACTAAAGAAGCGCTACCACACGGAAGTCGTTCTGAAAGCGCCAAAGGTTCCTTACCGGGAGACGATTCGAGGCAAGGCCGACGTGCAAGGACGCCATAAGAAACAGACCGGCGGCCACGGGCAATATGGCGACTGCAAGATCAGGATGGAGCCGCTGCCGCGCGGCGGTGATTTCGAGTTCGTCAACGATATTTTTGGCGGCGCGATTCCCAAGAACTATATTCCTCCAGTTGAAAAAGGAATTCGAGACGCTGCGGCCCGGGGATATCTGGCAGGCTTCCCGGTTGTAGATTTTCGTGTCGTGCTCTATGACGGTTCGTATCACGACGTCGACTCGAACGATCTGTCGTTTCAGATGGCAGGCCGGATTGCTTTCAAGAAGGCGATGGAAGTCGCGAAACCCACGCTGCTCGAGCCGATAATGGCAGTGGAAATCACGGTGCCGGACGACTTTGCAGGATCGATCATGGGCGATCTTAACAGCCGACGCGGCCGTATTCAGGGCATGGACAATAAAGGCGGCAATACGGTGGTGAAGGCGGAAGTGCCGATGTCAGAGATGCTGACGTATGGCGTGGAACTGACATCGATGACCCAGGGCCGTGGCAGCTTCAACATGGAAATGAATCACTATGACGTGGTGCCCGGGCAATTGCAGGAAAAGATCATAGAGAAGGCGAAGGCAGAGCGCGGAGTTGTGAAGGAAGAGGAAGAGTAGTTCTCAGTTCGCGGTTTCTCAATTGTTTAGGGGCGGCCGGTCGCGCCGCCTTTTGTTTTTCGTGAGCATTCGAGGTTTTTGTGGATTTAGCGGG
>QIAK01000199.1 GCA_003225515.1 Acidobacteriota bacterium
TCCGCGTGTAATTTCATAGCGCCGTTCCGCCGGCTGGTAAGGATCGGTAGCCGTGCCCAGCGCGATGGCTTCGTCGGGCTTCACCCGCCGTAGATCGTGCCGCAGCAATCCCGCAGCCTGCTGCTTGACGTAAATCTTTTGTTCGAACTCCATCCCGTCGTGCATCTCCATGAACTCGTGCGTGTAGCGCGCATAGCAGTAGCGGCATCCAAACTCGCACCCGCGATAAGGATTAATCGTCCACGTAAACGGCATCCCGCGCTGACTGGCGCAGCGGTTCAGCAGCGACTTCGAAGGCAAAGTGAAATATTCAACATTGTGCCCCTCCCGCAGCGATTGCCCTTCAGAAGCCAGACGGGCAATGCCAATGAGCCGAGGCTTTTCGGAATTTATGTCGGACAGCGGCAGCAAGGGTAGGGAGGAGGGCATTCGTATTCGCCTTTTATTCGCCTACGATAGTCCGACTGGAATCCGATTGTCAAGCCGCATCCGGCTAGGAGGCAGCACCGCAAAGGTGACATACCCATGTCCCGCAGGGTTTCTGAACTTGCCCTTGGTGACTTTTGGAATACGCGCTTCACCTTATATGCGGTAAGGCGACGCGAAGCGTATTCTAGCTTGAATTCCGCTCAGATCAGTGCAGTGGTGTAAGAGTAAGTGTAAGAGCAAATCCCTTTCCGGAGCTGTTATGGCTGGACGCACACTTCGTGTGCTCGTGGTAGATGACAACGAGCGCGTCCGGCGTAGTATTTGCCTGATTCTCCGTTCACAAGCCGACATCGAAGTGGTTTGCGAGGCGGTGGATGGGGCTGATGCCGTCCGCAAAATAAAAGAACATGAGCCTGATGTCGTACTCCTCGACATCACCATGCCGAACATGAATGGCTTGGAAGTAGCTGAAACTGTCAAGACGGAATTTCCCTCCGTCCAGATTCTCATCGTCAGCCAACACGAATCTCGGGGATTTCAATGGGCCGCATTAGCGGCTGGCGTGAGTGGCTACGTAATTAAGAGCAATGTCGGCAGAGACCTGATCCCAGAGCTGCGAAGAATCCAATGTTTACGCAGGCTTGCCTAAGGAGAACGGGCACAGCCAAATTCGAAGGCAAAACGCAGCAGGATACAGGGCCAAGCCGCGATCCCAAGCTTCACCGGCGCACTGCGTCTAGCGTTCCAGCGCCTTGCGATCCCACTTACCGAGGTCAGCAGCAGCGTCGTAGGTGCTCTGCAGAAATTCCATCAGCGCTGCTTTCTGATCGGTCGCCGTCCGCACGTCGTCATACATCAGCAGAAATTCTTTCAATTGCGGATCATAGAATGCCGCCTGGGGACGAACCTTCATCTCGGAGAAGCCGGCGGGTTCGGGCGCGCAGTAGGAATAAAAGGCCGGTCCCTTGATGTCGCCGCCGCCGGGCCAGAATCCCGCGCTGCTCACCTCGTGCGAGTACGCTTCGCGCGTGATCGGGTCGGCTCCCGGCCGCTCGGGGGCTCTTCGCCCGGAGAAGCGCGTCACCGCCAGATCGAAGCTTCCCCAGAAAAAATGTACCGGACTCACCTTCCCCATAAATCCGGCGCGAAATTCTTTCAACACCTGATCGACCCAAACCAGAATTCCCCAGAATTTGTGCACGGCTTCACGATCGTATGCGCAATGTTGTAGGTCTTTCTCGAACGGAATGGGATCCGCAATCTCGCACGGAGTCGTCCAGATCTTCACCATCACACCCAGTTCGGCAAGAGCAGCCATGAAAGTCTTGTAGAAATCGGCCACCGTCTGGGGTTTGAGCGCAATGGCGACCGTGCGGCCGTTGCTGCATTCGATCGACAGTTTGTGTTCGATGAAATCAAACTGCACCTCCACCGTTCCACCCTGATATGGCATCGGCGAAGTAGTCATGCCTCTGGAGGTCACATAAAAGGGAACATTCCAGAAATGATTCACCAGGGGGCAGAGTTCAAGACGCACCTTGCCGACGACCTGCGTCCACATGTGCAGAGTGGCAAGAGTGTCTTTCCAACTATCGAGAGGTAATGCCGGCAGCAGATCCATTTCACTTTTTTCCTTATTGCTTCTCTGCGGCTGCCTCCGCGGGCTTCTCGAAGAGTTTGGGATCGAGCGTGGGATTGACATCGATCTTCTTAAACTCGGCGTTGCTGGTCTCTTTGCCGTCCTGTTTATTCTCGTGTTTGTAGGGCATGGTCAGGCCATCATTGGTGCGCCAATCGGCGAAGTTGGTCTCGCCGTCGAATGGGCCAGACTGTCCCGTGGCCTTGTATTTTTCGCGAAGAATGTGCCCGGTCTTCGGATCGATGTACCAGCGCAGCCACGGAATCGCGCCGCCAATGTCGAGAATGTCGGCGTCAACATTGTCGATCTTCTCCTTGCCCGCGGCGGTAAACGTGAACGATGAATCGTTCGCGTGCTGCGCCACGTAGACCAGATCATGATGAAGCTGCGAAAGCATTTCTTTGGTTTGCGCAGGCGGCATGCTGCGCGTCCCCATGCCCGCCATGCTCATGAAAGCGCCGTCAGGAGTTGCCACAATGGTCAGCGCACCTTGCGGAGTTTCCACCTCGACATGCATGCGGTCAGGAAATTCGATGCTGACGTCAACCGGATTCGGCGGCGCTCCATTGTCGCTCTCCGCAATATTCACGTGCATGGTTTTAATGGATTGCAGCTTTGGCAAACCTCCCATGGCGGCTGCGACTTTTGCGGCGAGCGCCTTGCCCTCAGGATTGGAATCTGCCGCGGGTTTGCCGCCAGTGTCGCCTTTCTCCGCGGGCGGAGCAGGAATGGCGATATCGATCTTTTTCACCGAACCGAGCGAAGATAGCGGCTTATCGAATTCCTTCGTGTTGCCCACAACCAGCACGGCCAATTGATCTTTGTGCAGATACTTGCCGGCCACGCGCTTTACGTCCGCGGCAGTGACCTTCTTCACTTCCGCCTGATATTTGTCGAGCCAGTCGGGAGGATATCCGTAATATTCATACGTCATCCTCTCGCTGAGAATCTTGTCGGGAGAGTCGAGGCGGAAAATGAATGCATTGAGGATGGCATCTTTGGCGCGCTGGATTTCGTCATCCGTGATCGGCTTGGTCGCGAGCTGGTCGATATCTTCGTTGGCCGCCTGAATAGCCTCGACCGTGCTCTGGCTTTTCGTGCCAATCGACACCTGTAGAATTCCGGGATGTCCGAAGTTGGTCCCGATTCCGCCGCCCACGCTGTATGCCAGCCCGCGCTTGGTGCGGATATCATTGAACAGGCGCGAGGAGAAGCCTCCGCCAAAAGCTTCGTTGAATACGCCGATGGCGTAATAGTCGGGGTTATCGCGCGTAGTTCCCAGCCCAACCATGTGAATCGTGCTCTGGTTCACATCGTCTTTCTCGACCAGATAGTAGCCCGCACGCGCCGGGGAATACTTGAAGTCATTCTTCGGCGCAGCTGGACCCTTGGGCCACGAGTCGAACGCGGCGCGGAGCTTGGCTTCCATGGCGGCGGAGTTGAAATCTCCATTGATTCCAAGAATGATGTTGTTGGGATGAACGTACTTGGCATGCCAATCAATCAAGTCTTGACGCGTGATAGCGGCAACAGTTGAATACTCGGGCACACTGGCATAAGGATTATCGGGACCATAGGCTAGCCTGACAGATTCGCGATGCGCGATTTCTCCGACTTGATCGTTGCGCCTTGAAATGCCGTCATCCTCTTCCTTCTGCGCGATATCAATCTTGTCGGCGTTGAACTCGGGATTGCGCAGCACATCGGTGAACGCTTTAAAGACATCGTCGAGATCGCCCTTCAAGCACGAAAAACTGATAGTCGTGGAATCAGAACTGCCGCCGGTTTCTACTTTGGCTGCGCGAACTTCCAGGAAGTCGTCGAGTTGGTCGCCAGTCTGAGTCTTGGTTCCTCCCGTGCGCCACACTTCCCCATAGATATCGACCAGGCCAGTCTTGCTGGGTGGCTCGTTAACCGAACCGCCGCGGATACGGGCGGTGCCGTCGATCATCGGCAGTTCATGATCCTCTTGCAGAAAGATCACCATGCCATTGGAAAGTTGAATGCGCTTCGGCTGCTGTGGCTTGAAAGCGGGAAGCTGCGGAATGGGAATCTGCTGCCAACTCTGGGACTGTGCCGCAGCTTCAGGAAGCGAGGTGAAGAGTGTGGGAGCCATAAATGCGAGCAAAAGGAGAGTACGCTTCAATGTGCACCTCCTTGATCGGCCGGGCCGTTGAAGGCTTGTTCCCCTGAAGATGGTCCAGCCGATGATGGTTCGGCGCCCCCGGGAGCCCCGCTGCCGGAAGTTTCGATCACGCCCACCGTGCGATTGGTATCGACGAAAATCTCATTGGCGATGCGGCGAATGTCGGCCTTGCTGACCTGGTCGATGCGATCCACCGAGCGGAACAACTCGCGCCAGTCCCCATAACGTGTCTGGTAGGTCGCCAGCTGCGTCGCCAGACCCTCGTTGTCGGCTAGCCCTCGAATCAGGTTTGCCTTGGTGCGGGTCTTGATCATCTTCAATTCGTCGTCGCTGATGTCTTCTTTTTTGAGCTTGTCAATTTCGACGTGGATGGCGTCTGCCACTTCCTTCGTGCTGTGTCCGGGGAGAGGGAAAGCATAGAACGCGAATAGATGGGGATATTTGGTGCCCGGCATGCCGCTGAAACCGGCGGAGAACGACGCGATCTTTTTGTCGCGGACCAGCGAGCGATATAGGCGCGATGTTCGGCCTTGCGACAACAGATCGGTAATGGCATCGAAGACGGCGTCGTCTTTGCTGTGATAATCAGGGCGGTGGTAGCCCTCAATGTAGAGCGGTTGTGCGCGATCTTTCAGCACAACTCTTCTCTCGGCATTTTGCGGAGGTTCAGTGGTCGTGATCTCGTCCGGCTGCGGACGCGCGGGCAGTCGGCCGAAATACTTCTCCAGAATGGGCAGGGCCTCCGCCGGTTTCACGTCTCCGGCAACTGCAACCACCATGTTAGATGGAACGTAGTACTTGTCAAAAAATTTTTGCGCATCGGTGGCGGAAAACGAATTCAGGTCGGCCATCCAGCCTACGGTGGGGCGATGATAAGGATGAGCCGTAAACGCTGCCTCGACGAATTGCTCTATAAGCCTGCCGATCGGATTGCTATCGGTTCGCATGCGGCGCTCTTCGATGACTACGTTGCGCTCCTTATAAAACTCGCGCAGCACCGGATGCAGGAAGCGCTCGGTCTCAAGGTACGCCCAGAGTTCAAGGCGATTCTGGGGCAGAGAAAAGTGATAGGCGGTTTCGTCGTAGCTGGTGTTGGCGTTCATGTCTTCGCCGCCATTCTGTTCGATGATCTTGCCGAAGGCATTTCCCACCACGTATTTGTCCGCTTCCGCGATGGCATCTTTCCAGGCTTTCTCAAGTTCCTTCAACTTCGCATTATCGCGGCCAACCGTCTTGTCGCGCTCGGCGAGGTATGCGGCGTAGGTCGGCGGCATAGTCGGTGGTGCCGATCTTATCGGTGCCTTTGAATGCCATGTGCTCAAACATGTGGGCGAGCCCGGTCGCGCCCATGGGATCTTGAACGGAACCGGCGTCGACCAGCGTAAAGAAAGAAAACACCGGAGCCTCAGGCCGCTCGCAGATGATCAGCGTCAGGCCATTGGGCAGCTTTTTTACGGTGATGCGTTTTTCAAAGGACGCAAGGTTCTGCGCCCCGGCAAATAGTGAGCAGACAAGCAGCAAAATTGCGACTTTAAGAGTATGGCGCTTCATCGGGCCTCCGACGGTTTAGGCGAGCATCTTCGTCAATCCACATGGTTGGACGGACCAACAGGGCAGAAGTTTGACGGTACGTGGCGGAAAGGGAGATTGTCAAACGGCGCACCGGCAAGGCATCGTGCCAGAACCCCTCTGGCAACAGTGTAGACTGATTTCTCCTCTTACTATGAGTCGCCTGACTCACAGGCTCGAAAATAGGATGCATAACGGAAGGTTAGCGTGACCGACTCCGCCGTTGAAATTCAAGGCAGGCATCTCAAGCTGTCGAATCTGGAGAAGGTTCTTTATCCCGCCACGGGATTTACAAAAAAAGACGTGATCGACTACTACGCGCGCATCGCGCCTGTAATCATTCCGCATCTCGCGGGTCGGGCCCTGACCCGCAAGCGCTATCCCGATGGCGTGGAGGGCGAACCCTTCTTTGAGAAGAACGCTCCAAAGTACAGGCCAGAGTGGATCAAGACGGCTCCGATCTGGAGTGAAGGCAACCGTCGTACCGTGCATTACGTGGTGGCCGATGACCTGGCTACGCTGGTCTGGTTGGCCAATCTGGCCGCGCTCGAACTGCACCCATCGTTGGCGCTCGCGGATGACATCACATGTCCTACCGTGATGGTCTTCGACCTTGATCCCGGGCCGCCGGCAAATATTGTGCAATGTTGCCAGGTCGGATTCTGGCTCCGCGAGATTTTCGAACACTTTGGTTTGCAGAGTTTTCCGAAGACGTCGGGCTCTCTGCAAATTTACGTTCCCCTGCACACGCCCACCAATTACGAAGCCACAAAAATGTTTTCACATGCCCTGGCGCAATTGCTGGAGCATGATCATCAGGGTCTGGTAGTTTCCGAAATGAAGAAGCAGGCGCGCACCGGGAAAGTGTTCGTCGACTGGAGTCAGAATGACGAGCACAAGACGACCGTGGCGGTGTATTCGTTGCGGGCCCGCGAGCGTCCTACGGTTTCCACGCCCGTAAGCTGGGAGGAAGTGGAACGCGCCTTTAAGAAAAAGAATCCAGAGTTGCTGGTGTTTGAAGCTTCACAGGTGGTTGCGCGCGTGGAGAAGCAAGGCGATTTATTCGCGCCGGTGCTCGAATTGAAGCAGCGGTTACCGGACTTGAAGGTAGCTGCGGCAAAGCAACCGGAGCGCATCGAGATCGCAGCCCAAGCCGCCGCCCAAGCCGCCGCCCAAGCCGCCCCCCAAGCCGCCGCCCAAGCCGAAGAACCGCGGCCACCCCGGAAGGTGGAGCGTAAGAAATCCGCACGCAAGCGGACGGCGAAGAAAAAATCCGCCAAGGTATAATCCCAGTTTCAGGTGGCGCGTCTTGAGTGCCGCGGACATTTTTGTCTTTGTCCGGTGATTCGGCATCATCGAATTTTCGACGAACCCAGCTTTATGTCACAGCTTTACATTGGCACCTCCGGATGGGCTTACCCGACATGGAAGCCCGAATTTTATCCAGCCAAACTGGCGCAAAAGAAATTCCTTGGACACTATGCGACTCAGCTCAATACCGTCGAAGTGAATTTCACCTTCCGGCAACTTGTAAAAGAGACGACCATGCAGAACTGGCTGCAAGATACGCCTGCGCACTTTCGCTTTGGAATCAAGGCGCATCAGGTGATCACGCATATCAAGCGACTCAAAGGGGTCGACGATTTCGTGCCGCGATTTCTCGCCACAATTGCGCCGCTGGCGGCTGCCGGAAGACTGGGACCGGTGCTGTTTCAGCTTCCTCCGAACCTGAAAGTGGATAGCGCGCTGCTTAAGGATTTTCTCGCGATCCTGCCTCGCACCTTGCCCGCCGCCTTTGAATTTCGACATGAGTCGTGGTTCGCGGACTCGACGTGGGATCTGTTGAAGTCGAGCAACACGGCGCTGTGTGTGGCGGAAACCGAGACGCTAACCACGCCTGAGGTCGCGACCGGTGCGTTCGTCTACTATCGCTTTCGCAAGCCAAGTTACAGCGGCGAGGAGCGCCGTTCGATGATCGAACGTATTGTCCAACACGTTAATGCGGGTCGGGATGTGTTTGCGTATTTCAAGCACGAAGACACTCCCGAAGGGGCGCTCTACGCAGTGGAACTGCTGCGCGAGGTGAGTGGTTCGGAGGCCGCGCCGCGCAGCGGTTGACCTCCGGTGACGGACGAAAGGCTCAGCAAGCTACCCTTTAAGAATTGCGCTCCTCTGCGAATCCCATTCATCACTTCTTTCTGCGTCCGATAACGCGCATACTGAATCTCTTTTGATCATGGCTTCTGAAGCCAACTCGCGGGTGCTCTCGGGCTTTCTCGATTACCTGCGCATCGAGAAGGGACTGGCGGCTCTTTCGATCAAAGCGTATGCCACCGACATACTTCAGTTCGCCGAGTTCCTGGAAAAATCCAAGCGGCTGCTGATGACGGCGCACCGCAACGATGTGCGGGAGTTTTTGCAGCAACTCTTCTCCCATCGCGTGGACGGCCGCAGCGTGGCACGCAAGCTTTCGGCTCTCCGCCATCTTTATCGCTATCTGCTTCTCGACGACAAGATCGATCACGACCCCACGCTGAACATCGAATCCCCCCGGCAGTGGAAGGTTCTGCCTAAATCACTGGCGCGGGATGAAGTCGAATCAACCCTGGCGTCCCCGCTTAATTCGATGGCGAACGCCCGCCGCGATGCCAAAGGTGCCGCGGCCCTGGCTCTTCGCGATCGCGCCATGTTGGAGCTCTTGTATGCCGGCGCACTTCGAGTTTCGGAGATGGTGAATGCCGCGCTGGAAGATTTGAAATTGGAATCGGGATACATACTGGTGCGCGGCAAGGGCGACAAGGAACGAATCGTGCCGATTGGTAAGCCGACGCAGGATGCGATTTCAGAGTACATGGCCAATGGCCGGCCCCTGCTGGCTGCAGTGCGAGCGTCAAAGTCAAAATCAAAATCGAAGTCGAAATTGGAATTGAAGAACCCGGCGCGCCCGGCCGGTGTTTCACTGACGAATTCGCCGCTGCTGTTTATCGCGCGGGGCGGCCGCAAGCTAAGCAGGCAGCGCGTCTGGCAGATGGTCGGTGCAGCTTCGGTGGCCGCGGGACGGCATGCTTCTCCGCATATGTTGCGGCACTCGTGCGCGACCCACATGGTGGAAAATGGAGCGGACCTGCGCACCGTTCAGACAATTCTCGGCCATTCCGATATTTCGACAACCCAGGTGTACACCCATTTAGCGCTCGACCGTTTGCGTACCGTGTATCAGAAGCATCACCCGAGGGCAAAACCGCGCTAGAACGGTTGTTGATTGACGATTCGAGATCTCAGAATGAAAAAAATATCGGTTCGAAATCTGCAATCTGAAATCTTTCAATCTGCAATCTGCAATGTGAAATCGAAAATGACAAATACAACCATAGTCACCAAGGCGGTTGCCGATTTTCTCCGCCATCTGCGGGAGCGTAATTCTTCGCCGCACACCATCAAGGCCTATAGCGGGGATCTGGCGAACTTCGCGGCTTACGCGGGTTCGCGAGGATGGAAATCGATCGATCACATCGCGATTCGCGGATTCTTGTCGCAGCTTTACGAAAAGGGTCTCGGTAAAACTTCCGTAGCGCGCTCGCTGGCGGCGGTGCGGTCGCTTTATCGCTGGCTGGCGCGAGAGGGTGTGGTGGAACAGAATCCGGCCAAGTTGGTGGCAACGCCGAAGCTGCCCAAGAAACTTCCGCGCGTGCCGACCATTGAAGAAATGAACTCCGTCCTCGATGGCCAGATGCCGCAAGAGGCTGCCTTTCCCGAACGTGATCTGCTGATGCTCGAACTGCTTTATGGATGCGGCATCCGCAACTCAGAGCTCACAGGAATCAATCTGGAAGATATTCGCCACAGTGCGGAAGCAATATTAATTCGCGGCAAAGGCAAGAAGGAACGCTACGTCCCATTCGGAGGCTCCGCAAAAACTTCGCTGGCCGCGTATATTCCGGCGCGACAAGCAGTGCTCGCAGAAAAGCGTACGAAGACGGAAGCCCTGCTCATCAACCAGCGTGGCGGACGCCTCACCACTCGCAGTGTCGGGCGCATTATCAAGAAGATTGCGGTCGCAAAGGGGCTCTCGCCCGACGTCCATCCCCATACGCTGCGGCACGCGTTTGGCGCGCACATGCTGGAGGAAGGCGCCGACCTGCGCGCCATTCAGGAGCTATTGGGGCACGAACGTCTCGCCACCACGCAGCGTTACACGCAGCTATCGATCAAGCATGTACTGCAGGTGTACGATCAGACGCATCCGCGGGCGAAGTAACAGCCACGCCTCCGATCACGTCAGTTGTTTCTTGAAATGAATCCCGAGCGCCTGCAATCTCACGTCCTTTGCAGCCCTTCCACATTTCGACGATGCGAGCCTTCAAGTCTGCCGTGAGTTTTTCGTAGGCGGCCTCCGAAGCCGCCGATTCTGGCGGCGGTAAGATCGGATCACCAAAAATTATCTTCAGCGGCGTAAAGCCACGAAACGGCCGATTCCGCGGCCAGGCTTCATAAAATCCTTCAATCGCCACCGGCACGATCGGTACCTGCAAGTGAATCGAGAGAATCGCGGCGCCTTTCTTAAAAGTTTTGGGCGTGCCGTCGATCGAGCGTTCGCCTTCAGGGTAGAGAACGAGCGCCAGGCCTTGCCGCAGGCCGAAGGCGCCGGCTCGCATGGCTGGAACCAGATTTGCGTCGGGATCGAGGACGACAACCTTAATCGACCGAGCCAGCTTGCGCATCAAGCCTTGGCCGAAAATATCGCTCGTGCCGACGGCAAAAGTTCGTACAAATCTTTCTTGCGGCAGAAGACTCGCCAGAATCAGCGGATCGAGATAGCTCTGGTGATTCGACGAAATGATGCAGGGACCAGTAGTCGGAATTTTCTCCAGGCCTTGCACCATTAGATGAAATCGATCCCGCGCGACCATCTGGATCAATCTCGATACCAGATACCAGAATAAATCGGTTACCCCATTGGGGTGGGCCAGCGCAAGCACTTCAGGATTGTCGGTATCGTCCGCCAGAATCGATTTCCATCCCGCGAATGTCACGCGGGTTCCAGCGCCACCCGCGCCGCTGGCCGCGCTTTTCAGCACCGCATCAATCAGATCGCGGACGGTATAGAGTTCCGTGAGTTGCGATTCTTCGAGGTTGCCACCCAATTCCTCCTCGAGCCGGCTGAGCAGTTCAACGCGCTGCATCGAGTCAAGGCCGAGATCGAGATCCAGGCTCAACGTGGGCCGCATCGTAGGCGGCGCCGTGCGCGCCGACTCGCGAATAATCTTGAGAGCGCGCTGTACTTCAGGCTGCTCCAGCCATGCAGCCTCGTCCGCTGTAAGGGGCTTCTCTGCCGAAATGTCCGTATCGTCGGCGAGTTTTCTCGCTTGATTGGCTCTCACCCGCTTCTCGACTTCGAAGCGCTTGATTTTGCGGGTCGTGGTGCGGGGCAAATCCTCCTGCCATATTTCGTAGCTCCCGATGCGTTTCGTGGACGCGATCTTGGGCGCCAGTCCTTCAATATCGAAGCGAATCGCTTCCTTCGCATTCACAATCTTGCGCTGCCGGAGCGTATCGAAATTCGGGACAATCACCGCGTGCAGACGGTCGCCGCCTTCGCTGGCTTTGCCTTCGAGTCCCATGACAGCGATTTCCTTGATGAGCGGTGACGTCAGGTAATGCGCTTCAATCTCTTCGGGATAAACATTTTTCCCGTTGCTCAGTACGATCACTTCTTTCTTGCGCCCCGTCAGGAAGAGGTGGCCGTGGGCATCGAAATATCCCAGATCGCCGGTCAGAAACCATCCGTCGCGCATCACGGCTGCCGTGGCGTCTGGCCGATTCCAGTAACCCTTCATCACAACTGCGCCACGCAGCGCTACCTCGCCGACCGGCGGCCCATCCTCCTGGGGTTGTGGATCTATGATTTTTGCCTCGACTCCCTTCATTGCCTTCCCGACCGACCCGATCACATTGTCATGGGGCGAATTTACAAAGACGGCGGCAGTAGTTTCAGTCAGGCCGTATGCCTGCAGTACATCAATCCCGAGATCACGGAAATCACGCGCGATCGCCGGATCGAAACGGGACCCTCCGGTTGCGAGGTACCGCATTTTTGGCCCCAGCGTGTCGTGCACCTTGCGAAAGAAGATTCGGCCGGCATTGATTCCAAACTTGCGCAGAGTGCGGTTGAGCGCCAGCAACGTGCGGAAGATTCTTTGCGTCAACGCGCCGCGCTTTTTGATCTCCTGGAAAATACGTTCATGAATCAGGTAGTAAAACTGCGGCACCACGGCGAATGCAGTAATGTTGCGCTCGGTGAGAGCGCGTAAGAGTTCGGTAGTGTTGAGCGTCTCCAGATAGACAACGCGCGAGCCTTTGACCAGCGGCAACAGGAGATTGGCCATCTGCGCCAGCACGTGGAATAGCGGCAGCACGCCAAGCAATGCATCGGAGGGGCCAAGGTCGATCCAATTAAAGACTGCTTCGATTTCGCCTATAAAATTGGCGTGAGTCAACATCACGCCTTTAGGATCGGCGGTCGTGCCCGAGGTATAAAGCAACGAACCGAGGTCGTCATCCTTCGCAGGCGCGGTTTTGAAATTGCCAGGGCCGGTATCGAAAATTGCAGGCATTGTCGCCAGCCAGCGGATCTCGGGGGACTGGTCCGTCATGCGGTCCGGATCCATCAGGATCAAACCCATCTTCAACTCAATGAAGGCCGGGCGCAAGACTGGAATATGTTTTGCATCACAGAAAACCGCCGACGTGCCACTATCTTTTGAAAGCTTGGTGCCCTGATCGTCGTGAAGCGCGGTATCGAGGGGGACGGCGGCACACCCCGACGCGATGATTACCAAATATGCGGCGACCCAGCGGGGATGATTATCCGCCAGAATCGCAAGCCGCGAGCCCCGGGAGAATCCGTTTTCTGTGATCCACCGGCCCACCGATTCCGCCATGCGCCGAAGTTCCGCATAGGTGCAACTCTCGATGTGGTCGTGCCGCTGCAACTCCACCGCGACATTGTCGGGCCAGCGCTCCGAACATTCGACAAAACGATCGTAGAAGGTGGGCATTCGTCGTGGCGAATATACACGAAAGCGCCTCGGGCCGCAGATTCAAGCATGGCAACAGCTCCGCGAAGGCCAGTTGCGAAGCGTCATTCTCCGAAGGCGAGCGCGGGATTATTCAGGGCTTCTTGGATACTTGCGCCTGCTCGGCCTCAGTGATTGCTTTGCGGAATTCCTCTACTGCGGAAACCTGGGGCGCTCGTAAACAATCCTTCGCACTATATCG
>QIAK01000200.1 GCA_003225515.1 Acidobacteriota bacterium
AACGAAAGTCGACGTTTGGGTAGACGGCGAGAAGGATCTTCCGCGGGAAGAATATTGGGCAAAGCAAAATGTGGCGCGGGCGCCCTCGCCCGCGCAAACTCACCAGGAGCACGCTCATCATCACGACGACAAACACAGCCATCATCACAACCATGAGCATTCCTCGGACTCCAGCATTTCTGGGACCGGAGTGTCCGCGCCGCATGAACATTCGCACGGGCGCGGATTAAAAGAGATTCGCGAGATCATCGGCAAGGCTGCTATCAGCGATACGGCGAAGAAAACGGCGATTGCAATCTTCGAAGCGCTTGGCGCAGCGGAGGCCAGGATTCACGCCACATCCATTGAGAAGGTTCACTTTCACGAAGTGGGTGCCGTGGATGCGATGGTCGACATTGTTTGTGCGGCGGTGGGCGCAGAGGCTTTGGGAGTAGATGAGATCGTCTGCTCGCCCTTGAACGTCGGCGGCGGAATGGTAAAGTGCGCGCACGGCACGTTTCCCGTACCCGCCCCGGCCACAGTTGAATTATTACCGGACGCGCCCGTGTATTCGACAGGTGTGCAGGCAGAATTAGTGACTCCTACGGGAGCGGCGATTGTAAAGACATTGGTCAAGCGCTTTGCCGCGTTCCCCGAAATGACAATCGAAAAATCAGGATACGGCGCAGGCTCGCGCGATTTTCCCGGGCATCCGAACGTGGTACGGTTGACGATTGGCGAGGTTGCGACGGCTCTGGCGACGAATACGTCGTCGGAACTTCTGACCGTGCTGGAAGCAAATCTCGACGATCTGAATCCGCAGGTTTTTGGATATGTCATGGATCGCCTGCTCGAAGAAGGTGCATTGGACGCATTCGGCGTGCCGGTGCAGATGAAGAAGAACCGTCCCGGAACATTGCTGACGGCGCTGTGCAAGCCGGAAGATGCGAACAAATTGACGCAGCTGATCTTCAGCGAAACGACAACCTTAGGCGTGAGACGGCGCGATGAAGTTCGTCTGAGCCTGGCTCGACGCTGGGAAAATGTTCGCACCCAATGGGGCGATGTCCGCATCAAGATTGCCAGCATGAACGGAACTGTCACGAACTACGCGCCCGAGTATGAAGACTGCCGCCGCATCGCGACCGAGCATCGTGTGCCACTGAAAACCGTGATGCAGGAAGCTACCCGAGCTTACAGCGACAGCAACCGCAAATAGAAATTTACAAATCAAATGATTCAAGAGAAGATTCGCGACGTTCAATCCGGCTATGATCGAGTTGCAGACGAGTATACCCGCCGCATCTACGATGAGTTGCAGCACAAGCCCGTCGATTCCCAGTTGCTGGACCGCTTTGCGGAGAGTGTAGGCGATACCGGAGTTGCCTGCGACCTGGCTTGCGGGCCGGGCCAGGTTGCCCGTTATTTGCAGGGACGCGGAATCAAAGTTTGTGGTATCGATCTGTCACCCGGAATGATAGAGCGCGCACGCCAATTGAATACGGGCATCGAGTTCCATCAGGGAGACATGCGAAGCCTTTCTCTGCAGGACGGCGCGTTCGCGGGCATCGCGAGCTTTTACGGAATCGTAAACCTGTCGCCGAGCGACCTGGTTCAAGCGTTTGGTGAGATGATGCGAGTCCTGATTCCGGGCGGGCGTCTTCTGCTCAGCTTTCATATCGGCGAAGACACTTCGCAGTTCGAAGATCTTTGGAACTCCGGGGCCGTCCTCGAATTTTATTTCTTCCGCGTGCCCACGATAGCCGACTACATTCGTGACGCGGGATTTGAGATTGAAGAAATTATCGAGCGCGAGCCTTACCCACCCGAAGTTGAATACCAAAGCCGCCGAGCATACATTTTCGCGCAAAAGCCAAGGACGCAAAAACCAAGGACGAAGATCGCATCCGCATGACGAGAAAGTTTTATATTACGACGCCGATTTACTACGTGAATGCGCGGCCTCACATCGGCCACGCCTACACCACAATTGCCTGCGACACCATCGCGCGGCGCCAGCGCCTCTTGGGCGCCGACACTTTCTTTTTGACCGGCACCGATGAGCATGGTCAAAAAATCGAGCGCGCAGCCCAGGCTGCCGGCAAAACGCCGCAGCAGTACGCAGATGAAATTTCGGCGGAGTTTCGCAAGCTTTGGCAGCGGATGGGAATTTCGAATGACGACTACATCCGCACCACGGAAGAACGCCACAAAAAGCGCGTGCAGGAGCTGTTCCGGCGCATTCGCGACAACGGGTACATCTACAAGGGCACGTACACCGGGC
The DNA here is from genome assembly GCA_003225515.1 of Acidobacteriota bacterium. Lineage (GTDB taxonomy): Bacteria > Acidobacteriota > Terriglobia > Terriglobales > Acidobacteriaceae > Sulfotelmatobacter. Next base: position 2,264 of record QIAK01000200.1, read on the forward strand.
AGTACTGCGTTTCTGACGAGCTCTACGTGGATGGCGCGCAGCCCGGCGATCCATGCCCCACGTGCGGCCGCATCACTGAAACGGTGCACGAAGAAAATTATTTCTTCAAACTTTCAGTATTTCAAGACAAGTTGCTGGAGCTTTATGCCAATCCGGAATTTATCCGCCCGGAGACGCGGCGCAACGAAGTGATTTCGTTTGTGCGTTCGGGCTTACGCGATTTGTCAATCAGTCGGTCCACATTTTCATGGGGCATTCCGGTTCCCGATGATCCCAGGCACGTGATTTATGTATGGCTGGACGCGCTGGCCAACTACATCACGGCCATCGGCTACGGGTCATCGCACGCCGGTGCGCAGGAGGCGTTCAAGAAATACTGGCCAGCCGACGTGCAGATGATCGGAAAGGAAATCGTCCGCTTCCATTGCGTGTACTGGCCGGCGTTTCTGATGGCTGCCGGGCTGCCCGTACCCAAGGCAATCGTCGCGCACGGCTGGCTGCTGTTTGAAGAAAGCAAAATGTCGAAGTCGCGTGGCAACATCGTGCGCACCGAGACGATTCTCGACGTTTTGGGTGCGGACGCCTTGCGCTACTTCCTGCTGCGCGAAGTCGTCTTCGGGCAGGATGGTTCGTTCTCGTTCGACGCGCTGGTGCAGCGATACAACTCCGACCTGGCCAACGGCTTGGGAAATCTGGCCAGCCGCACGTTAACCATGATTAACCGGTACTTCAAGGGCGAAGTGCCGTATCCCTCGCCCTCCGGGTCGAAAGTGGCGGCCGATGATGTGATCGCCCAGACGGCGCGCAAAGCGATCCATGAATTTGGAATCCTGTTCGATCAATTCCAATTTTCCCGCGCGCTCGAAACGGCATGGGGACTGATCGCGGCCGTCGACAAATATATCGTCGAAAACGAGCCATGGTCGCTCGGTGAGAAGCACGACACCGAGAGCAGAGCGCGTCTGGCCACTGTGTTGTACACATCTGCGGAGGCGCTGCGCATTGCGACCGCCCTCGCGCATCCGGTGATTCCGGATGCCACGGCGAAAATCTGGATGCAGATGGGCCTGGGCGATATCAAGAAATTGGCATTGACCGATCTGGCCTGGGGACAGTTGCCTTTGGGCACAAAACTGGGCGAGGTGCACCCGGTTTTTCCGCGGGCAGATAAGAGTGCAGTCGAAAGGATGCAACAGATGGAAGATCAGCAACGAGGTCCGGCGGCGGAGGAATCAAAGGAGCCGGCAACCCAAGCCGCCGCAACCCCGGCTGCAGTGAAGGCGCAGCCTGCCGCTCCGGTAACCGCGCCCAATGTCGCCACCGACGGGAAGATCACGATCGATGACTTCGCGAAAATCGAATTGCGCGTTGGAGTGGTGAAGGTCGCCGAGCGCGTGCCCAAAGCCGACAAGCTCTTGAGACTGGAAGTAGATATTGGAACGGAAGTGCGGCAGGTGTTGGCGGGAATCGCGGAAGCTTATGCGCCCGAGACTCTGGTTGGACGCAAAGTCGTAATCGTCGCCAACCTGGCTCCGCGAAAACTGCGCGGCCTGGAGTCTAATGGAATGATTGTGGCGGCATCGCTGGAAGGCGGGAAGCCGGTGCTGGCAAGCTTCCTGGAAGATGTTCCGGTGGGCGCAAGATTGAAGTAGGGAAAGAGAAAACGACCTCAGACCTCAGACTTCAGGCGTCAGGCCTGAACCAAACCGAGGATGCGAGATTCGCGTGCAAGGTCCGAAGGTTCGAAGGTCCGAAGTCCGAGGTCCAAGGTCCAAGGTCCAAGGTCCAAGGTTTGATGTCAAATGTTCGTCGATTCGCACGCCCATCTCGATGGCAAGCAGTTCGATCCGGATCGCGAAGCCGTTATTGCTCGCGCGCTTGCGGCAGGAGTGCGGACGATGGTCGCGATTGGTAACGGGGACGGGCCTCCCAGGCTCGATGCCGGCATTCGACTCGCAGAAAAGCATTCGTTCATGTACGCGACAATCGGGATTCATCCCCACGAGGCGCAACTCGCTTCCGACCATGCTTATGCTGAGATGGAGCGACTGGCACGGCATCCCAAGGCGATCGCGTGGGGCGAGATTGGCCTGGACTATTTCTACGATCATTCGCCGCGAGAGACGCAGAAGCAGGTCTTCACCCGGCAGATGGAAATCGCGGCATCAGCGAAGTTGCCCATCGTGATTCACTGCCGGCCGTCAGATGGCAGCAATAATGCCTGGGACGATTGCCTCAGCATGATTGAAGAGCAGTGGGCGCCGAAAGGACTGGGCGGCATCCTGCACTGCTTTACCGGAAACTGGGAACAGGCGAAGCGCGCGCTCGACATGCATCGGCGGCATCGTCACGTTCAAAACCGCGCAGCCGATTCGCGATGCGGTAATCGCCTGCGGAGTCGATCGTATCGTGCTCGAGACGGACTGCCCTTATCTTGCGCCGGTGCCGCATCGCGGAAAGCGCAACGAACCGGCGTTCGTGACCGAAACTGCTCGCAAACTGGGCGAATTACGCGGGTTCACGGCGGATGAGATCGGCGAGCAGACCGCGCGCAATTTTTACAAATTTTTCAAATTGGCTGAAATCTCTGAAATGCAAGGTTCCACGCGCTGAAACCCGCACTTCTGGTACCCTCAAGAGTTAGATTCCCTCATTTCAGAAAGATTAGAAATGTATGCCCGATAACACATTCGATGTAGTCAGCAAAATTGATCTGAACGAGGTCTCCAACGCCATCCAGCAGGCGTTGAAGGAGATTCACACGCGTTTCGACCTGAAAGATTCGAAGTCGAATATCGAGTTGGAGAAAGATGCGATCGTGCTGCATTCGGCCGACGAATACAAGTTGAAGGCGGTGAACGACATCCTGCAGCAAAAGCTGGTGAAGCGCGGCGTGTCGCTGAAAGGGCTTACCTACGGCGCGGTCGAACCTGCCGCCGGCGGAACCTCCAAGCGCCGCATCACCATGCAGCAGGGCATTGCCATTGAAAAAGCGCGTGAAATCGTGAAGCTAGTCAAGGATTCGAAAAAGAAAGCGCAGGCCTCGATTCAAGGAGACCTGGTGCGCATCAGCAGCAAAGACCGCGACACGCTCCAGGAAACCATCGCCCTGCTGAAGAGCCACGACTTTGGAATAGATTTGCAGTTTACGAATTACAGAACGAATTAGAAAACGACGTCGGACGTCAGACCTTGGACCTCGGACCTCAGACAAAACCTGATGTCGGAGCCGGAAGTCCGAAGTCCGAGGTTCGAGGTCCGAACTCCGAGGTCCGATTCACTTGAGCGCCACAGCCGCCATTCACGCGAAAGAAGTATTCGATCTGTTGCGGGATGACCTCGCCGCGCTGGAAGGCGAATTCGGCCGCGACACCGTTTCGGGCGTTCAGGCAATCACTGAGATTGGCGAATATCTGCGTGCGGGCGGAGGCAAGCGAATCCGGCCCGCGCTGTTGCTGCTTTCCGCGAAGCTGCTCAACTACCAGGGGCAGGGCGCAGTGCGACTCGGCGCCGTCGTCGAGATCATTCATACCGCAACCCTGGTGCACGACGACATTATTGATGAGGCGACGACCCGGCGCGGGCGTCCCGCGGCTAACACGCAATGGGGCAACTCCAAGTGCGTGCTGGCGGGCGATTGGCTTTACATGCAGGCCTTCAAGATCGCGGTACAGGAGCGGAACTTCCGCATTCTCGACACTCTGATTGAACTCACGCAGCAGATGGTTGAAGGCGAACTGCTGCAGATGGAAAAGCTGGGAAAGTCGATCACGCTGGACGAGCATTTCGATCTCATATTTCGTAAGACCGCGTGCCTGTTTTCGGTGTGCATGCGGCTGGGAGCCATTCTCGGGGGTGCGACCGCCGAGCAGGAAACTGCTCTGGGCGAGTACGGGCACAATCTCGGTATGGCATTTCAGATCGTCGACGACGTACTCGATCTCACCGCTTCGGAAAATGTGTTAGGTAAACCCGTCGCTAGCGATCTCCGCGAGGGCAAGGCGACGATGGCAGTCATTCATTCGCTCGAACGCTGCACGCCCGACGAGCGTTCCAAGATCGAGACGATATTGCATCACGGGGCGTTCAACGGCGTAACCCACGCGGAGATTCTGGAAATCTTGCAGCGTTATGGATCGCTCGAGGCCGCCACCGCACGGGCGGCAGAATATGCGGAAGCGGCGAGCCGATCAATTTGCACATTTCCTGACTGTGAGATCAAGCGCGCCCTGCTGTGGGCGCCGGAATTCGTGGTCGCGAGAGAGAAGTAGGCCATGGCTCGAAGTATCACCAGGGACTTCCCTACCCTTTACTGAACCTGTTTCCCCCATGGACGAATCAAAACTTTGCTGGTGCACGTCCTGCAAGGTAATCTTAAGACTCCCTGATGACTGATCTCCTCTCCATGATGGCGCGGCATGGCTATGCGCTGACCTTCGCCTTGTTATTGGCTGAAGCGATAGGGCTTCCCTTCCCGGCAGCGATCGCGTTGGTAGCTGCTGGTGCGGCATCCGCTTCCCACACTCTCTCCGGTCCTGCGGTGCTTCTCACGGCGATGGCCGCCCTCATCGTCGGCGACACGGCGCAATTCTGGCTGGGACGCTACACCGGATGGGCGCTGCTGGAATTTCTTTGCCGCCTTTCGATGAACCCAGAGACCTGCATTCTTCGATCGGCGGAATCGTTTTATAAACGGGGCAAAGTCACGTTGTTGATTGCAAAATTCATACCGGGCATCAACACCATGGCGGCGCCTTTGGCGGGCAGCATGAAGATGCGCTTCGGCCAGTTCCTGAGACTGGACCTGGCTGGATCGTTGCTGTACGCCGGCACATACCTGATGGTGGGATATCTCTCGCGCGATTTTCTGGCGGCGACATTAAAGGGGTTTCACGCCGCCGGTCGCGCAATGGAAGTGGTGATCATTGCTGCGCTCGTAGTCTATGCTATCTATCGCATCGCGCAGTTTTGCAAATATAAGAAATACCGCATTATGCCAAGGGTGCAAGTGCAGGAGCTTGCTGCGCGGATCGCCTCAGAACACTCGGACCGTGTGCAGATCGTCGACGTGCGCAGCCATGGTTATTACGATATGGGAGCCGAGCGCATTAAAGGATCGATCCGCATCGAGCCCAACAATCTCGAAGAGGAGATTAAGCATCTCTCCAAAGACAAGGACATTTATCTTTACTGTACTTGAGCGCGCGAAGCGACCAGCGCCCGGGTGGCGCATCTACTGCAGGAAAAAGGCTTCAACACGTTTGTAATCGTCGGCGGGTTCGCGGCCTGGCGCAAGGCGGGAGAACCGTTGGAGTCGGTACCGAAGGATGATCTGATAAAACTTCCAACGTTTTCTTAGCCGGGTGCATGCAGCTGAATAATTTTTCTCGGGCGTGCGCGTGTCTTCCGCAGCTTTGCTTTCTTAGACTTACCTGTCATGACGCAATCGTGCACCTCTTGTTGTCATGACCCTATGTTCCCGCAGGAACATGACTCCACCTCGGTGCTTCCCGTTCAAATAGATTTTTCATGCTGCCCCTCTATAGGGATGAGTTGCTGAAAATAATAGCATCCTAGTGGGGCTCTCGAATTGCACAGGCGGGTGAATTCTATGACGAGGGTCGCGGGATGCAGCGCATTAAATTCGTTGAGGGTGCTGCATCCCGCGGCATGGGCGCTGATTATGCCCAGGGATCGATCACGATTTTTGTGACGCGTTCTTTTTTGTCACGCCAGACCTTGTACATTTCCGGCGCATCTTCCAGGCGAATGCGATGCGAAATGATATAGCTCGGGTCGATTTGTCCCTTTTCAATTCGCTCCAGAAGAGGCTTCATATAGTTGTGCATGTTTGTCTGGCCCATTTTCATGGTGATGCCTTTGCCGAATGCGGCTCCGAAAGGTACTTTGTCAAGCAGGCCGCCGTAAACGCCAGGGATTGAAACAGTGCCGCCTTTGCGCACCGCCTGAATCGCCTGCCTGAGGACACTCGGTCGATCGGTTTCAAGCATCAATGCGGTTTTCACTCGGTCATAAACTCCCTGAAGCTGCGCTGAATGAGCTTCCAGGCCGACCGCGTCGATGCAGGAATCGGGCCCAATTCCTCCCGTCAGATCTTTCAAAGCATCCAGCACACTTAGATCGTCAGCGGAATAGTCCACCGTAATCGCTCCTAACGATCGTGCCAGATCCAGCCGTTCCTGAAAGCGGTCGATGGCGATCACTCGCGCCGCTCCAAACATAAAAGCGCTGGCGATCGCAAATTGTCCTACCGGCCCGCATCCCCAAACTGCGACCGTATCGTTCTCCTGAATTTGGGCATTCTCGGCGGCCATGTAGCCCGTCGGGAAGATGTCTGAGAGGAACAACACTTTCTCGTCAGGAAGATCGCTTTCGATCTTGAGTGGTCCGACATTCGCGAAAGGCACGCGCACATATTGAGCCTGACCTCCCGCGTAGCCGCCCATCATGTGGGAATAGCCGAAGAGGCCTGAGCCGGAATATCCATAGGCTGCTTCCATCAAGTGCGCGTTGGGATTGGTATTGTCACATGCGGCCCAAATTTTCTTCTTGCAGAATTCGCAATTGCCGCATGCGATTGTGAATGGGACAACGATACGGTCGCCCCTTCGAAGATTGTTCACGTCTTTGCCCACTTCCTCAACAATCCCCATGAATTCATGCCCAAGAATATCGCCTTCCTCCATGGTCGGGATGAATCCATCGAAAAGATGCAGGTCTGAGCCGCAAATCGCGGTGCGAGTAATTTTAATGATGGCATCGTGCGGATTTAGAATCATCGGATCACTTACGTTATGAACTTCAACTTTGCTCGTTCCCATCCAACAGAGCGCTTTCATATCTAAAACTCCATTCCTCAATTAAGAATTTTGTGATGTCGCTGTTACTCGTTAGCTGGCTTTGCGGTTCAGCCCGAGAGGCGTGGCGATTTTCTCGCCGTACGCCGCTGCCTTCACTCCTGCCACCGCGCCTCTCGGACCATGCGGTTGTCCTTGCGTCCGCGGGATTTCACCCGTCTCGGCCAACGCTTTGAAGTGCCGCACGTTCTCAATCACGGCTTGTTTTGGATTTCGGCCCACGATCGTCTCCCATGCGCTGGCAAGTTTGCCCATGCGAAACTCCTGCAGGACCGTGACCATGGTTCCCCGATTGCCGGGCGAAGGCTCGAAGATGACTTCTCCCGCGTTGCTCGAATCGCCGCATACTGACCTCCAGGCAATCCTGTGCCCGGGTTCATCGGCAAGAATTTCGGAATCCCATTCGAGGGTTTTCTCTTTGTCGGATCCCCGCATGATCCAATGAGAGGTCGTTTCGCCGGTGCGCGTCACTCGCTCGATTTGCTCCTGCCAGAGCGGCGCGTTCTCAACATCGCGCCAAATTTCATAAAGACGTTTCGGATCGCTCTGGACCAATGCACTCGTTCTGACCCACAACTTACCGTCTTTGTCCTCGGGCGGAGGCAGATAGCGCCCGTTCAAAATTACGCCCGCACTCCCTAACGTGGGTAGCGGTTCGGCATTCGGTTTTTCATTTAAAGCTCGCGACATATTATGACTCCTGAAAAGTTTGTTTATTAAAACTGCTTTGCTTCAGCGAACATCTTGAGCAAACATCAACTGGCCTTCGGTCTTGCCATTTTTTCGTGCATGGCGCCCTTAACCTTGCCGGGCGTCACGTTGGCCAGCATTCCTTCAGCTTTAACTTTGGCTGACGCCGCGTAGACGTGGTCATCGCCCGCTAACAGAGCTTCAATACCCTGGCGCGCGACATCATCGGGCTGGCTCTCGGTTTTTCCAGTCGAACCGACTTCGGTGTTGTCCATTCCGGCGCGATGGAAGAAATCTGTGTTGGTAGGTCCGGGCTGCAGAGCGGTCACAGAGACGTTCGAATCCCGGAGCTCGTATCGCAGGGTGTGCGCGAACGACAACACAAACGCTTTGGTTGCGGCGTATACAGCTTCTCGCGGCGCGACCATTTCTCCGGCGATGGAAGCTGTAAACAGGATCCGACCTTGCTGGCGAGCGAGCATCTGTTGGACCACATACTTGGCCAACTGAATGGTGCCGCGACAGTTGAGGTCCACCATTTTGAGTTCGGCGTCCAGATCGGTTTCGGCAAACAAACCGCCCACGCCAACCCCGGCATTAATGCAGGCTATGTCGAGCGCCCGACCCAGCGAGACGACCTTATCCCACATTTGTTTCACGCCTTCTTCTGTGGCCAGGTCAGCCTGAATCTCAACTACCTTCACACCTGTAGCTTGCAGGGTTTGTGTGGCGTCATGTAATCGCTCGCCAGCCGAGCAAATTGCCAGATCGTATCCCCGCCCTGCCAACTCCCTTGCCAGTGAAAATCCAATGCCGCTCGAGGAACCTGTTACCAGTGCAAATTGCGATGCCATATTGCTCTCCTCATGTATAAGTGCGTTCTACCGATTTCTTCCTGAGCGGAGAACTTGTGATGCTCCTCATGGGGAGCGGGATGCCGCGAAGTTTTCATCTACTTAGGATTGTGCTTGATGGGCAAACCGGGCTACTTCAACCCGGCTACTTCAGGGATCGGGAGAGACGGAGTTTGGGGGAGGAGGTGATTTCTGCGCCGAAATTATGCCGCATGAGATCCAGCGCTTGCCGCTGATCGCCGTCGGTCAATGCAGCCACGCAATCCGAAGGAACGAGTACACGGAAATCCCGAACATAAAGTTCCCCCGCCGCGATCAGTACGCAGGCATTGGTGGTTAGTCCTGCGAGAATTGCCGTACGCGCCCCGATGTATTCGAGAATC
>QIAK01000201.1 GCA_003225515.1 Acidobacteriota bacterium
AGTCATCCATAAACCATTCGATGTTCGCGACGTACGCGCCGGCAAACGGGTTTCGGATGACCGCAATGGCCGCCGCGCGGCGCAGTGGCGTTTCGGCCACCGGACCTCCGTCGTGAAAGATTTCTTCCACGCCAATAACTTTCTTTCGGATCACTACCTCAGGCATGCGCCAGCCGCCTTTCGTGAATGGGAGTCGCAATGATTCGAGACTCGCTCAAAGCTCCAACCACCCGAGTCTCTCCCTGCAAGCTCAGCGCTGTCGATCGGATCAGCCCCATTCTCAGCAACCGCTCCGCAGTTCTCTCGCCCGCTTCAAGAGCGCGATTTACTTCCGCTGCCGTTAAGTTTGGAACCGCCTGCGTCACCCGTCGGTCGCCGAGATCGCTATCCGGAGCCAACTCGCACGCCGGAACCCGAACGATGGCGGGATGCGTTGGCAAGTCAACCGCATTGGCAATGATTGTCGCCGCCGCATCTGCTGCGGCAGCACGATCCGCCAGCACCGTAACCGCGTCCGCGATTCCGAAAGAAAAACTGCGCCCTCGCCATCCGCTGGTCGCAATGCCGCGTACCGGATCGGCCGCACTCAATGTCGTAGTACCGAGCAATGAAGGCCGCTCCGGCCTTTCCGCCATTCCCAACTGCGCCATCCCGACCACAAATTTCTCGCCCGCACTCAGATGCAGCGCAATGTCTCCGCCATCATTCACGTACGCGCGCGAAAGTTCCGACGCCGCAAGCATGGCGACCAGTATTTCCTCGGCCACCGCGCCCGCCACTGCGGCCATCGGCGTGATGAAGTATTCCGATGTGTAGGGCATCACGGCCGCGACCATTCTCCTCGCCACCACGCCGTTGGGCCAAACGGCATCCGGCGAGCACGCCCGTCGCAGCAGAGTAAGTTCTCCGCACAATTCATCGAGTACGGTCACAAATCGCACTGAGGCCGCCCGATACGCCTTCTCGATTTCGATCGGCGCTCCGAACGCTTCCACAATCAGATCGATCGGCCCGTCGTGAAGATGCAATCGCCGTCCGTCCTCCAGCATTCGGATTTGAGCACGGTTCTTCACCTCTTATTCTTCATTTCTTGCTTTTCACCGGCGACTCCAGCGGCCAGGGATTATTCCCGTGGGCGCTCACGCGCCGCCGGCCTCCAGCCGCGGCCACAATCGAACTCAGCGGACGCACCTGCTCCGTATAGCCGCCGAGTGCCGCATAATCCGCAAGCTTCAACGTAAACTCGATTGGAGCCACCAGCGCCGGGGTGGGCACATATCCAAATGCATTCTGCGGCATGCGGGTCACGTCCGCCATGAATGTAATCCCTCCGCCCGGCCAGACGTAAACCGGAGCGCCGCCACAAGTCACTCGCGTCAGCGCTTCGCGGACCGAATGCGTCAGCTTCACAGGATTTTCCGTCACCCCTGCCCGCAACGATCCTCCCGCCCCGCCCATAAACAGAACCGTACACATCGCCGGCTCGCAATTTTCCTTGATACGTGCCACCGACTCTCGCAATTCTTCTGGCAGCTCTTTTTCCCGAGGCTTGAGGGCTTCGTCCAGTTCGAAATAACCATAGTGCTCGCCCGTAGTACTCACCATCAGCAGGCGCAAACCCGTCCAGGCCTTCTTGGCATTGAACTTTCCCAGAATGGTCAGAGGATCTTCAACGTCGGTTCCACCCCATGCCGTACCTGGCTCCGCGACTTGAAAATATCTTCCAGGCGTCGAACGCCGTCCCTTCAATTTGATGCCCGTCTCCGGCACGCCAAGCAACTTCCCTGCCTGATGCTCCGAAAGCACTCCAGTGATGTGATCGTCGACGACGACAACGTCATCCACTTTGCCGAACCATTGTTTGGCAAACATTCCAATCGTCGCGGAACCGCAGCCCACCCGCATGCGCTCTTCCTGCGCTCCATCCACCACCGGAGGCCGCCCAGCCTGCACCACGACCGTCGCGCCATCGTCAATTTGCAGTTCTACCGTTTTGCCATTACACAAATTAAGGAGCGCGTTGCATGTCGCCGTACCCTCATGACGACTGCCGCCGGTCAAATGCCGCACTCCTCCCAGCGATAGCATCTGCGATCCATACTCGCTCGTGGTCACGTGCCCAATGGCGTCTCCGTCGGCACGCACCGTGCTGCACTCCGCGCCCAGATGGCGATCCGTATCGATCTTCACCTTCACGCCGCAATAACTGAAAATTCCCTCAGTCACTACTGTGACCATCTCCACGCCGTCCACCTGCGACGAAATAATGAATGGCGCCGGCTTGTAATCGGGATATGTTGTACCGGCCCCAATTGCAGTGACAAATGTTTCGCTGTCGCTGCTGTGGCTGAGCAAGGTGCCATCCCAGTCGCGTCCGCGCTCCAGAAACGGAACCACGGAGTCTCCCCGCTCCAGCGCTCGATCCAACACAATATGCGGATCCAGTCTCACCAGCTTGCCTTCATGATTGCCGTAGCGGTCGCACGATCCCGTCCGCCCCGGCTTGATGTAGCACAGCACGGGACAGGCGTCGCAGCGGATGGCGTCGTCAACCACGCGCACCTCCGGTGGCCTCATGTAGGACGGACACTCCCGTCCGTCGCCTTTGATTTTGATTTTGATCTTGACTTAGCTTTTGCCCGGCGAGAATCGCAGCACGCACCCGGTCTGGTGTAGCCGGAACTCTGCGGATGCGTACTCCAGCCGCATCGTAAATCGCGTTAAGAATCGCCGGCGCCGTCGGGATCACCGACTGCTCGCCAATTCCCTTCGCACCAAACGGACCGATTGGCGACGGATATTCAATCAATATCGATTCCACCTCAGGAACGTCACCCACGGTCGGAATAAGATAGTCGTGCAGATTCTCTCCTTTACCGGGAAAGAATTCTTCCATTAATGCCATGCCCAATCCTTGGGCAACTCCGCCTTCGATCTGGCCCTCGATGAGCGTGGGGTTAATGGCGCGCCCCACATCGTGCGCTGCCGTTATTTGGATCACGCGCACGGTCCCGAGCTCCATATCGACTTCAAGCTCCGCCAGGTGCGCGCCGAAACCGAATACGGCGTACGGACTACCCTGGCCATTCTCATCCAGCGGACTCGTGGGCGGATCGAACGTCGCCTCGCACGTAATCACGTAGCCATGCTCATCGATTGGCAAGTGGGACAGCGAAAGCACCGTACGCTTTTCATTTTCGGTGACAATCACAGCACCCTCGCCGAACTCGATGGTTGCACACTCACATGCTCCGGCCATCTTCAAAATCGCAGTGCGCAACTTGCTTGCTGCCATGTGCGCCGCTTTGCCCGTGACGAACGTCTGACGGGATGCCGATGTCTTGCCGCAATCGGGTGAGATGGCTGTGTCCCCCGAAACCAGATCGAACTGTGCCACGGGGACAAGCATCGCATCCGCGCAAATCTGCGTCACGATCGTGTTCGATCCCTGGCCAATGTCCACCGCGCCCTGATGCAACGCGATGCGTCCATCGTGCTTCAACCCGATGCGAATCGTTGACGGATTCGGCAGCGACGTATTCCCGCACCCGTACCACATGCCCGCGACTCCAACCCCGCGCCGCAACGGACCACTTGATTCTGTGTTGAAGGCCGCTGCCTCGGCTCGCGCCGACTTCCATCTCGGCCGCAATGCTTCGAAGCAGGAGCGAATCCCTACACCTTCGCCCAGCACTTGTCCCGTGACCGTTGCGTTCTGATTCTCGAGCGCATTCAGAATCCGAAACTCGAGCGGGTCGATTCCCACCCGCTCTGCGAGTTCGTCGTACAACTGCTCCTGGGCAATTGCCGCCTGGGGCACGCCGAATCCGCGAAACGCGCCGGATGGAACAATATTGGTATGCACCGCTCGCGTCAGAGCCCGATAGTTCGGCACCACGTATGGGCCCGATGCATGCACCGGGACGCGTCCCGCGACCGTTGGCCCCCACGACGAATACGCTCCGGTATTAAAGTCGGCGGAAAAATCGAGCGCGGTCAGCTTGCCCTCGCGCGTCGCCGCCGCTCGTAGCCGCATGCGCGCCGGATGCCGCTTCGTCGTCGACATAATCGACTCCGTGCGCGAATACACCATCCGCACTGGACGGCCCAACTTCCACGCAGCGAGCGCCACGAACGGCTGCACCGATAGATCTAGCTTCGATCCAAATCCTCCCCCCACCGCCGATGGAATAATTCGCACGTTCTCCGGCGCAATCCCCAGAATTTTCGCAATGTCTGCGCGATCCATATAAGGAGACTGCGTGCAAGCTTGAATCTCGATCGCATCGCCAACGCGGCGTGCAAATCCGGCTTCCGGTTCGATGTAGGCGTGCTCGACAAAGCCCGTCTCATACTCGCCTTCGGCCACGAAATCTGCCTCCGCGAGCGCCTTCTCCACTTCCCCGCAAACCACCCGCCCTCGCACCAGAACATTCTGTTCGCGATGCGCGTGAATCCGTGGTGCATCGGCGGCGAGAGCATCCTCGATAGTTTTCAGAGCAGGTAATTCCTCCCAGCGAACCGGGAATTTCGCCGGATTGAGAGCCTCAAGCGCGTCCGTTTCGCCTACAACGGCTGCCACGGCTTCTCCACGAAAACGCGCTTCCCCATGCGCGAACACGGGCTGATCGGCGAATCGTGGAATTACGCCGTAACAGTCCGTGCCCGGCACGTCTCGCGCGGTGAGAACAAGAACGATTCCCGGATGCGCCGCAACGAATTGATCCAAATCTCCGAATTGAAAACTAGCCCGATGATGCGGGCTGCGAATCACGCGTACACCCAGCGTTCCTGCCGGAGTTTCATCCGCCCCGAAAATCTCCGTGCCTGCGACTTTCTTGGTTCCGTCGAGCCGAACGAGTCGCGCGCCCACGGCGACTCCCGCTGCAGGAGATACTTTGTCCGCAACTTTTTCTCCCGCTCCCATAATCGCGTGAACAATCTTCCGGTATCCCGTACAGCGGCACAGCACTCCGCCGATTGCATCACTGACCTCCGCTTCATTCGGCGAAGAATTCTTTTCCAGCAGCGCAGTTGCGGCGACCAGCATGCCGGGCGTGCACGCACCACATTGCGCCGCTCCGTGCGCGAGAAACGATTGCTGCAGCCGGCCCTGCAAAGGCGAGCGCGACGCCAGTCCCTCCACAGTTGTGATCTCGCATCCAGCGGCCTGTCCGGCAGCGACCAGGCACGCGCACACCGCTTCCCCATTCAGCAAAACCGTGCAGGCTCCGCAGTCGCCTGCATCACATCCCACCTTAGTTCCCGTCAGCCCGAGATCGTCGCGCAATACGCGGGAGAGTCGCCGGGTTCCCGGCACACTCACATCGACGGCGCGGCCATTCACCGAAAACGAAAGCCACGCGCTCTCCGCCGCTGCGAGTTTTTCGGTGGACACCATTTCAGTTGGACCTCACGCACTGTTCCAGCGCGCGTTTAACCAGGGTCAGCGAAGCATCGCGTCTGTAGTCCGCGGTCGCGCGCACGTCATTAATTGGCGAAAGCTCCTGCAGATGGTCGGCCTTCACCGCGCCGCCGATTCCCGCAATTGCCGGCAAACCTGCCAGCTGCTTTTCCAAATCTTGCAACCGCTGTGCTTTCGCCGAACACGAACCCACGGCAACGCGAGCCTCAGCGACGCGCCCGCCATCAACCTGCACAACCGCCGCCACCATCGAAATCGAAATAACCAGATATCGCCGCGCGCCCAGCTTCAGGAAAGCCGATGCCGCATTTTCCATTCGCCGCGGAACCAGCACCGCCGCCAGAATTTCGTCGGCCCGCCGTAACGTCTTGCGATTCCCGGCGAGGAAATCCGACAGCGGCATACATCGCCTTCCCGCCGCCGACGCTAGTTCCACATCCGCGTCCAGCGCAAGTAGCGGGGGAACCCCGTCCGCCGCCGGAGAAGCGTTACACAGATTTCCCGCCACCGTTCCCCGATTCTGAATCTGCACCGATCCCACTTCCCGTGCCGCTGCCTTGAGGGCATCAAAACAGCGCGGCAGCGGGGTTCGAATCACCTCGCTCCATGTGGTCAGTCCGCCAATCCGGATATGCTCGCTGTCCGACGAAATACCGCGCAGTTCGCTTACCCCGGTGATGTCGACGACCCGTCCCTCCGGCAAACGCTCCCCCAGCGCTGGATAAAAATCCGTGCCTCCAGCCAGAATCTGTCCGCCCGGAGAAGCCAGCAGAGAAACCGCCTCATCGATTGTTTTCGGCTTGAGATACAAAGGAATTGGGCCCCCGAAATGGCGCTCCACTCACCACTTTCAGACTTTGTATACGAACCCACCGTGTTTGTACAGCCACCTTCAGGCCGGCAACAATCGCTCCATGGCCTGTCTGCGGAACTAAAAGAAAAAAAATGTGTGGCGCCACCTAGGCTGTGAGTTTGAGCACCGCCCGACCGCATTCTCCCAAGAATTCTCCGCGTCGCAATTCTTCACCTAAAACTCATTCGGAGAGATGCATGTTCCTGGCTCGCCTGAAATTTCCCGCGATCTTATTTTTCGTTGTCACGCTGGTGAGTTCGGCATGGCCACAAGCGTCAACCCCAACCGCGCCCGCCGATCTCGACGCCTACGTGGCCGCTTCGATGAAAACTTTTCTCGTGCCCGGAATGGCTGTCGCCATCGTGAAAGACGGCAAGATGGTTGTTGCCAAAGGCTACGGCGTCCGTAAACTCGGCGACCCCACCCCGGTCGATGAATTCACTCTGTTCGGCATCGGCTCGAACACGAAAGCCTTTACGACAGCTGCCTTGGCCACGCTGGTGGATGAAGGCAAGCTTTCATGGGACGATCCCGTCTACCAGCGTCTGCCTGGCTTTGTCATGTACGACCCTTATGTCTCGCACGAAATGACCATCCGCGACCTGCTTACGCATCGAAGCGGCATGGGACTCGGCGAAGGCGATCTTCTCTTCTGGCCGCACTCCACCTACACCCGCGAAGAGGTCATTTACAAGCTGCGCTTCATGAAACCGCAGTCCAGTTTCCGCAGCCACTACGCGTACGACAATCTGCTCTACATGACTGCCGGCCAAATCATTCCAGCCGTGACCGGCACTACCTGGGACGACTACATTCGCCAGCGCATCTTCTCTCCGCTCGGCATGGCGCACACCAACGTCAGCAACGCAAATATCAAGCCCTCCGACAATGTCGCCTTTCCCCACTCCCGTATGGACGGCAAACTGCAAGTCATCCACTTCGAAGTGCTCGATAATGCCGCTCCCGCGGGCGCAATCAATTCCTGCGCCGCCGATATGGCCAAATGGGTGCAACTGCAACTCAACCGCGGAAAGTTTATCGATCGCGAGGGCCGCCTCTTCACTGAACAACGGTCCGGCGAAATGTGGTCGCCGCAAACGATTCTGCCCACCGGAAATCCTCCGCCACCGCTCGCCGCGCTAAAGGCAAACTTCGCCGACTATGCCTTGGGCTGGGGATTGCGCGATTATCACGGCCGCAAACTCATTGGCCACACCGGAGGCGTTGCTGGATTTGTTTCCCGAGTTATGCTCGTACCTGAGGAGAATCTCGGGGTCGTCGTGCTCACCAATGCCGAACAGGATGGCGCCTTCGATTCCATTCTGTATCACGTGCTGGATCACTATTTTCAAGTGCCGCCCACCGACTGGATCGGCGCGTTCAAGGCCGTAGACGATCAGCAAGAAAAAGAAGCGGCCGAGACCATGAAGAAGGCGGAAGGCGCTCGCGCCGCCGATTCCAAGCCGTCATTGCCCTTGGAAAAATATGCCGGCGTCTACAACGATGCCTGGTACGGGCCCATCACCATCCGCTCAGAAAGTGGCGGCCTGGTCATCACCTTCGATCACACGCCCACCATGATTGGCGACCTACAGCACTGGCAGTACAACACGTTCAAAGTCCACTGGCGCGATCGCACCATCGAAGACGCATACATAACATTCGCTCTGAACCCCGACGGCACCATCGAGAGCGCAAAAATGGCCGCAGTTTCTCCGCTCGCCGACTTCAGCTTCGATTATCAGGATCTATTGCTAAAGCCAGCGGTAACGCCGGATCGAAAAAAATAAATGGGTGACCCACTCCTCCTGATGTTGGGAGAAGTCGGGATTTTGGCTTCCTAAATTTCCAGTGCCGACCATCGATAATCCGAGCCATCAAGCCCAGGCCGAAGTTCAATCCCACAGTGCCGCGCTCCGCAAAGAACTCGGGCTGTTCGATCTCATCCTCGCTCAGATCCTCATTATCATCGTCGCCGACTACATGGGAACCGCTGTCAAAGCCGGCTCCTCTCACGTGGTCTTCTGGATTCTCGCGATCGCATTTTTCTTCGTCCCTCAGGCGCTCGTCGTTATTCACATGA
>QIAK01000141.1:0-826 GCA_003225515.1 Acidobacteriota bacterium
AAAGCAGCGATGAAGGGCATGCTGTGCGTGTGAATCTGAATGGCTGGTTTGCATCAGCGCAGTTCGATTTCAACAACACAGTCTCACTGACCGCCGAGGCCGATAACTACTACGGCTCTCTTCGAGGCATCGGCATGTCGCAGCAAAACTTTATTGTCGGTCCTCAGTTCACATTCGGCACGGACCGAGCGAAGTTCCGTCCCTTCGTTTACACACAGGCAGGCCACCAGCGTTCCGCATCGAGCGGCAGCGCAGATTACGCATTTAACCTTCAGATCGGCGGTGGAATACAAATCAAGCTTTCCCAACGCAGCTCGCTGCAAATCACTCCAGCGGAATACACGCTCGCGACCCCCAACCACATGTTCACGCATAGTTACAGTACGAAAGTCGGCCTTTCCTGGACTGTGTGGGAGCAATCGCACAAATTTCATTGAGGGGCGTTCCAACAACTGCATTCTTTCCGCGAGAAAGCAAACGTTGAAGTTGATTGTTGTGAGAACGAGGAGGTCGAGTGAAGGTCATCGTGTCTGAGTACGCGGATGACATCGAGTCAGCGCTAAAGCCGGTGCTATGAAGGCATGTCGCACGCAAGAGCGATTCGGAAGTCAACGACTGTTGGCCCGTTAATCGATCTTGTTTTCAATGCCGTTTCAGCCCAAGATCTCAGCCCAACGTCTGCAGGAGAAGAGAGTGGTGGCTATGACTGCCATGCTTGGAACGATGCACTATGGGCTACTCCAGGAGAGCCGGCATTTGATTTGAGAGTGTTTGATGAAGCTTCCCAGAGCCAAGGCCGAGTACGCGAAGCAAAAAGAGCGCACTT
>QIAK01000141.1:1005-1593 GCA_003225515.1 Acidobacteriota bacterium
TCACGGGCCAGTTACTGGGATTCGGTGAAACAGAGTGGTTAAATAATCACACTGGGGGTTATGGTAACCGCTGGTTTGAGTCGAGCTAACATCCAGCTGCAGGATCTGGTCATCGGGGCCATATCGCGGCCAGTGCTGCGCCGCCCCGCCGTTTGGGTCCTCGGAAGCCGCGAAACGGGTCCAGTATCCGATCAGCAATTCCGATAATTGTATCTCGTCCGCACCTGGCACATATGGATCGCCCAATTCATCCGGATGCCCGAACAGAAAGAACAGCTCTTCTTTGTGAAAGGCTCTAAGGATATTCAGACTGGGATCGTTTTCAACCTGATGGGTAAACAAGTAGCGCCAGATCGCAGGACGTGACTGTTCAGGTTCAGTATTGCGGCCGACGGCCGCACGTGCGGTATTGCGCAATTCACAGGTGACATTGATATCGCTGTCGACAGCCACTAGAGCCCAGATGGGAGCGTCGTAGTCGGAAACCGGATACAGGGCGAGTACATGATCGGCGACCTCCCCACCCAGAAAATCGAACTCAGCGTGGATCTGAGCCGCAAATTCATCGGCAGACAGCGATTGACTGGG
>QIAK01000141.1:1635-15442 GCA_003225515.1 Acidobacteriota bacterium
GGCACAGGCGAGCCCTCTCGCTCGATTACGGCGAAGGGGTCCTTGGGCAGAACCCGCGGCTCAATCACGAACTCTGTAGGAAGGCCTATTTGGGCTCGCACAAGAACATCAGCTGGCACAGAGCGCAGGCACGCCAGAATATCTGTGGCACTGTTGCATCCGACGCGCGTGACTAGCGGAGCCTGATCGGCCTCAGCTAAGGCAAGATGTCGCGTGAAATGGAGTGGAACGCCGTCACTTTCGATGCCCGCACGCGAGAAGAGGCCCCGTGCCGCCGGCGATGCCAGCAGGACTTGCACATCTGCTCCGCCGGCAGACTGGCCGAATGCCATCACACGAGTGGGATCGCCGCCAAATGCTCCGATATTGCGCTGCACCCAAGCTAATGCGGCGATTTGATCCATTAATCCATAGTTGCCTGAAGAACCATTACCTTCTTTCGTAAGCAGGGGATGTACGAAGAAACCCAAGCTGCCCACGCGGTATTCGGCCGTGACGACAATAACACCGCGAGTCGCAAGAGCGGGCGAATCATATGGAATCTGACGGGTTGAACCTCGGAAGTCCCCTCCTCCATGAAAAAAGACCATCACCGGCTGGTGTGCCTTCGCTGTAATCGAAGTGGAAGTGAAGACGTTTAGGTAGAGGCAATCTTCATTGCCGATCAGATCTCCACTGGACGCTATTTGCATACAGGCATTGCCAAACGTCGAAGTGTCGCGAATGCCACTCCAGCTGCGCGGAGGAAGTGGAGGACGCCAGCGCAGGTGGTCGACCGGCGGTGCGCCGAAGGGGATTCCGCGAAACGCGCGCATCTCCCCTTCGGTCACCCCACGCACGAGCCCTGATTCTGTGCGTACTACTGTGCTGGCGTTCTGTGCGACAGAGATCGTGACCAGGGCCAAACTCATTGTCACAACGCATAATGCCCTGAATCGCATGGTGCCTCCCTCGTAAGTAACAGTGCAAACGAAGGCGAGGACGGGAACTGGATGTATGACCGAGTCCGAGTATATGCGTGACAGACCCGCTGTCAAGCTGTCATGGCTATGCTTATTACACCCACTCTCCGAGCAAATAACTCGGTTGCGAGCAACAGCATGACCAGGATACTCCTGTGCAAACATGGCGCTTCATAGACCTCCTCCACCACGCAACCTCAGAACGAAAGGCCTAGTTAAACCCACATGGAAGTTCGGGCTGAATATACACCCTGCACCGAATTGTCGAGATCGTTTTTTCAATTGCAATATCCCACACAATCTTGTTGTGCCATCTATCGCGATTTCACTCAATACCCCGTTTCTTTCTTGTTGCGCTCCGATGTCTAATTTATCGGACAACACGCTAGGTGCTGAAAGAGGGTCGTGGGGTGGGGAGAGCGGAGCAGGCGGCATGCAGGTGCGGAGATAAGTTCGGCGAACACGCACTTCAGGCTTGCAGCCTCTCATCGGTTGCACGGTCGCAGCATGCACGCCCAGCAGCTTTGCACCTCCTTCAGAGTCCAGCAGCGGTTCAAATTCCCCGGATGTTGTTTCATGAATCTTCTCTTCTTCGCAATTGAATCGTTGCTGTCGTAGAAACCGAATTGAAAAGACTGGGCGCAATCGTGAACTCTCCCGCTGCTCCCTTCGGCTCCAAATCATCACAACCTGTAATGAACAAATCGGCTCCTACTGCGGCCATCCGTGCTCGCAAGTTTTTGATTTTAAGCAGTATTTGCCGACTCAGAACCCAAAGGTCGGCGGTTCAAAATCCACCCCCCGCAACCAAGTTAATCAACATCTTAGGGCACCCATGTTCGGGTGCCTTTTCTATTTTGTCCGCCTTTTGTCCGCCTTTCGACAGATGGAGCCGAGCCCGCTATCTTCCGAAACCTGCGGCAATCGTGTGAACAGTCTTGTTTTCTTGGATTCAGCAGAACGGAGAAAATGCGTAGCGATGCACAGCAATCCCCCAGATAAACAGGAGCACGCTACGCTCACGTGCTCGCCCAGGCAGAGTTATTGTGCAAGGACTGGGTTGCATAGAATGGCCGAGCATTCCTGCAACCCATCTTTGATCGCAAGTACTTTCAACGATAAAACGCGCGACGGAAAAGCCCCTCAATTTACGATACCAGGAGTGCCGATCAAATCCTTTCTGGCAGTCGCTAGGTGATTCTGTGTCATTCTTAAAGCCGCCCGCATATCATTCTCGGCGATGATGGCATAGCGGCGGAACATGGAGTCAGTCTTATGTCCCGAGATCTGCATCGCTGTCACTTGGGCGAACAGGTTTGATTTTCCTATGGTTTGAAGAGCGTCGAGAACGGGCTTCACTGGCCGCGAAAGCGCGTTGGGCGAAAAGAAGCAAAGGTAGTGGATGTCTGTACCCCGGTGTCGCATCGTTGTGTCGGATGCACGACCAAAGATGTGAGCGGCCCCAAGCACGTTTCGACTTCGTTTGTTGAAAGGCAGAACTTTGCTGTGCCGCTAAATTATTTCGCCTACAACTTCATCAAGATTCACCGTACACTGCGGATGAGTCCGGCGATGGCCGCTGGCGTGACAGATCGACTCTGGAGCGTAGAAGATTTAGTAGCCCTCTGGGAAGCCTACGAGCAGCGGAGGTCGGAAAGAGCGGCGTAATTCTGCCCGCTAGCGTACCGACCTTTCTGGCACAAAAGAGTAACCTATTTTGCACCATGAGCAGCGTCAACAAACCACTCAAACCCATCGGAGAGATAATCGATCATGTTGAACGGATTCGCGAGGAACTAGTCATCCTCCAAAACTCCCTTGAGAAAATAGAATCTTTCGAACGTGCCCTGTCAGACACGGACCATCAAAATTCAAAGTAGCCCACTACCCGTTTGTTGATCGTGGCCGGAACCAGCGTGCGCTCCGGCCAGTCACGAATCCGCCCTGCCAATAGTTTTTTTTTGAAGCTACTTCCTGTCTTCTTTTGCTTCGGCAATCTTGGCCTGTTGGCCTGCTTCTGAAATGGCTTTCAAGAAGGCATCGGCACTGCGTGGAGTCGTCGCTTTTCCCGAAAGGATGTTCCGGAACATCATGTGTTTGCCATAGATCGCATGAGTAGAGTCGTTATCCTGCTCCACAACCGCGCCTTCCAGAGTTAAGCCCGCGAACACGCCCTTAGAGCGCGAGTACGTCAACGTTTCGGTGTTCATCTTCCAGTCCGTTCCGGCCGAGGCGTGACGCCCCACTGGGCCGGCCGCGACAGATCCTTCTCCGGTCAGTTCGAACTTGCTGGAGAGCAGGTGCTGCATGCCCTGGTCGTTCATGACGAGCATGACCAGGTCTACGTCTTCAATGCCGATCTGCAATCCCCAGCTTCCGCCGCCAACGGAGACAAATGCCGGCGCGCTCCAGCCTTCGGCCGTGCGGCACGTAGCCACACCGCGTCCGTGCTTGCCCCCGAAGACGAATCCGCCCTTAATCAAGTCGGGCACAACCAGAATGCACTTTGCATTGCTCAATACTTCTTCCGGGATACCTTTGTCCGGGGTGGCCATGATCGCGTGTAGAACATGCACAGACCTGTCCAGGCGGTCGACTGAATCTTGGCGGGCTGAACCCGCAAACGCGTAGGTTCCAACTGTAGCGATGAAGCTCATCAGCAAAAGTGACATTGTTTTTTTCATTGAGAGTTTTCCTTTAGGTGCTTCGGAACTAAGAGGAGACAACTTCAGATGGCTGACTTAGCTCAGAGGACCTGAAAGAGAGAGAAGAGCTCGTCTCAACAATCATCATCGCTCATACAGAAAGCGATAGCTGATCTGAATTGCTCAGTTCTCAAACCGGGCAGATCAACGTCTCTGGGAGTGGATTGAAGAATCGGAGTAAATGTGAGCAATCCTGCACAGAATCGCGGGCCTTGCGCTGTCATCGTTGTTACTGCCGGAGATCAGCGCCATCAGCTAAGACTCCGGCATAGGTGCAATCGAATGGAACCTTATCGTCCTTCTCTCAGCCGGCGCCTCGCGTCCATGCGGGAGTTTCTTGGAAAGTTACTGACGATGTTTAAGCCGCGGACCCAGGAAGTTCGATCACAAAGGATGTGTCCGTTTTGCGGGCGGATCACGCCACGAGCCAAGCGATTTTGTCTCGAATGCGGGAAGTCGCTCAGCCCCGTTTCCCTCGAACGTATAGAAGTAAAGTAGGCGGAAAAGATAGGCCGAAGGAGAATGGCGTGATCAGAAGCCAATTGCTCCCATCTAGGAATCATTCCCCGTATTCTTTGTAGAACTGCTGATGCCCTAGTCTGTTTCGTAGTTAGAAGATGTGCCTGCTTACGCTCGCCTCGCAGCGAACCGTTCGCGACGACGATGCCGTACCGGCACTTGTGTATTCAGCGTAGCTCGATCGCGTGGGTCGGGCTTCACATTCAAGATAAAGTGAACGGTAGCCCATAGAAAGTGGGCGCCGTCGGCCTTGGTCACGAGGGCATCGACTGATTTCAGCGCTCCGTCAGGTAATTCCAGGTGGTCGGCAACCATGACGATTGGGAGCTCCGGCTTGACCTTCTTAATCTCAGTTGCCACGGTCGACCCATTCAGTAGTCCCAAATTGTATTCGAGCACGATTGCATCCACAGGGCGCGTCATTAAGAGCCGTAGGCCCTCCGAGCCGCTGGCAGCGGTGACCAGTTCGTATCCGTTTTCTTGCAACAGCGCTAATTGAGCCGGATCCCGGTGGATACAAAGCAAGGTGCTGTTAGTCGCCATGTCTATCAGTTATAGAGGGTTGTCTTCGGCAATTCTGCTCAAGATTGCTCAACCTGCGCGGAATCCAACTGTCGAAAGTTAGTACCTGTGAGCTCGCACCACAAACCGTTGCGGTGCAGCGCCCAAAAAATAGAACGGATAGCAAGTCACCAGGGTGAGTTCGGATTCGTTCGAGGGCGACAAGACACTGATGTCCCCAGGCTCGACGACCTTCATCCAATCTACCCGGTAGCGAAATAGCCCAGCGGCCGTCTGAAGTTGGATCTCGTCTTGTCCGCGAACATCTTTCAGTTCACGAAAGAATGTATCGCGGTGCCCGGCGATTACAGTATTCCCGACATCCCCCGGAAGCGCACTGTCTGCGAGATGTCCGGCACCTAGCCGCAATGATCTTGAGCTGGTCCCTTGCAACACAGCGACGGACAGTCCAAGCCTGGGGACATCCAAGCGTCCTAGCATGTCCTCTTGTTTCATCGCGCGCGCAAGGTGAACTGCTTGAGGCTCTTTCTCCATCCGAAGCTGAGTGGCCAGATACCGTTTTGCAGACACCTGGTAAAGATGGGCATCCAGCAGAGTGAACCCCACGTAACCAAGCGCGAGCGTGCCAGTCAGGAAAAGAAGACGCCGGGTCCAACGCAGAACTTTCTCGGTGCGCGTTGGAATCGTCTCCTGTTCAGTGGTTAATTTCATGGCCGCTGATTACTGCCAGACGGGAGTGCCACAGGCGCGGAGTAAATGGTTCGATTCCGCATCGACAGTCGTCCATGCCTGGCGCCCTTGCTTTTGATTTTTTCCATCATCTAACTTGTGAAAAGAGGAACCGGACGGGCACAGTGCTGGCGCCGTCCGGCCTTCGTCAATTCATGGATCGATTACCTCACTGATCCACGTTCTCAACTAATTCGTACCGCCTTCGCTTTTGAAAAGGCGGACAAACTGAACCCGGCAGCAATGGTCAGCAGCCCAATCAGTGCAATCAGGGGCAGAGGGCTGGCTGTTTTCGGAAGCCGATCAATGGCAGCCACAGTAGTCAGCGCTGAAGGGGGTGCTTCAACAACCTGAGCCAATTCGATGGGCTCGCCAGTTGGGGCGACGGCCTCAACGGGCGCCGTTTTCAAGGCGTCAATCGGCGCCGCAGCAAGCGGGACGCGGGTCGCAAGCACAGGGACCTTGGTTTCCATCGCCAACTCGATCGCTCTCGGTTTTTCGTAGACAAATTCCTCACCCCATTCATGTCCGGGATAGAACCATGCCCTTAGGGCCTCTGGCTCTCCGGTGGGCCGCTCGCGAAACGTAATTACAGTTTTGTCAGTCGTTTTCAAGCGGTAGTTTGGAATTGCCAGGATTGTCGTCAGCACCTGAGTTTCATCTTTATTAAAAA
Source organism: Acidobacteriota bacterium (assembly GCA_003225515.1). GTDB lineage: Bacteria > Acidobacteriota > Terriglobia > Terriglobales > Acidobacteriaceae > Sulfotelmatobacter. The sequence goes on from QIAK01000141.1 coordinate 7,746, forward strand.
TCTGGACGATGTGTCTATCCGATTGTGAATCCAGAATCTTGAAAACGTATGTGCCAGCAGGCAGGTTGTGTTGGCCAACTCCCGGAACTTCGACGGGCTCGGTGAAAGTGATGACGGTCTTTCGGCTCCAGTCATCAGCCGAAGCGGTGGGCACGGCGAGTGAACAGATCACAGCCAGGCATAGTGGGATTCCTAGTCCTTTAAGCAGTTTCATCATTTCTCCTGAATTTTCTCCGACAGACTCGCACGGCGGTTGTTATGTAAGAGAGACCTTTATGCTATCGGCTTCATAAAGAGATCTACAGCCGGCGATTCCGGCCTGTTTTTTTGAACCGTGGAAAGTTGTTCGCAGGCAAGTATCGAGCAATTGCACTTCGATTGCTGATCAATATTGACCGCTCTACTGCTTGTGGAGTTTCGCGGTGAGCGTCTGAGATGGCCTCCGCACGACCCGAGCAATAGTGATCAGACATACCAGACTTCAAAACCTTAGCATCGTGCAGTTAGATCTTCCTTGGGGGAATTTCAATGCGAAAACAATATCTTCACCTTTCCGCTCATGTGACGCATGCGACGGCCCAGTCATCGCTGGCTCATTGGGGGTGCGCGAGAACGAAATATCGAAAGAGACTGACATCCGGCAAGTGGGAGCGATCTGTCTCTCGTGCGGCCGTCGGCAATGTGCAGCGACCGAACCAGCACGCGCCCGTCACTTGATGCCGATGGAGTGGTCGCCCGCGGACGCAGGCCAGGCTTCTCGCGTGACAAGCTCTTTCGTGAAAGCGCTGAATCTCGCTGAACTGCATTGAAGCAGCCTGCAAAAACTGCAAAGTCGAACTGAGCTATCTTGCTCAGACCCTGACCTCTCGAAGGTGAGAAGGTCTATATCAGAATCATTTGCGAACGGGACAAAGTCTCCACGTCTCGTAGGAAAATCACCCCACTCCATCCGCGCAGCCCGCAGCAGCACAGTATCACCGGGCACGCGAAGGATCATCGGGCAAAAGGAATCACAATGAGTATCACCCGCTCTATTCGTTCGTCGCTGTTCGCGCTGGCACTGCTCGTCATCTCCGCCGCAGGCTTCGCGCAAATCAGCATCTCCGTATCATTCGCTCCGCCGGAATTGCCGGTCTACGAGCAACCGCTGCTGCCTGGCGACGGCTACATCTGGACGCCTGGCTATTGGGCCTACGCGGGCGATGACGACGGTTATTATTGGGTCCCGGGCACCTGGGTCATGGCTCCGGAACCGGGACTGCTGTGGACTCCCGCCTATTGGAGCTGGGGCGGCAATGGATATGTTTTCAATAACGGCTACTGGGGCCAGCAGGTAGGTTTCTATGGCGGCGTCAGTTATGGCTATGGATACTACGGCGACGGCTATCAAGGTGGACGCTGGCAGAACGGGCAGTTCTACTACAACCGTTCGGTGAGCAACGTTAATGTCACGAACATCCACAACGTGTACAACACAACTGTGATCAACAACACCACCACAATCAACCGTGTCAGCTACAACGGCGGTAACGGTGGCATCAGCGCACGTCCTACTGCTCAGCAAGAATCGGTGGTACACGAGAGGCACATCCCGCCAGTCGCTGCTCAAACGCAACATGAGCAGGCTGCCCGCACGAATCCAGAGCAGCGAGCCTCCATGAACCATGGCAGGCCCGCAGTCGCCGCGACTCCGAAGCCGGGGGCATTCAGCGACCACGCCGTTGTACACGCGAAACAAACGGGGACGCCTTATAACCCTCCGGTGAATCGTGCGGCGGTTCAGCCAACAGTGAACACGCCGGCCGCACATCAAGGGAATGCTGGTCGCTCCGATCGGCCTGCTGCGAATCGTCAGCCGGAGTCGAACCGCGCGCCGTCAGCACGACCGAACCAACCGGAGCGAAATAAACTGGAACCCAGCCGACAGCCCACAGCGCAGCCGGAACGACAGCCCGAACGCTCGGCTGCGCCGGAAGCACGGGCACAACAACGACAACAGCACGCGCAGTCCGCACCGAACAAGCCGGAAGAGAAGAAGTCTCGTGAGGAAAAGCCTAAGCAGAACGAAAAACCGCAGTAGCAGGGCGGCATCTAAGCTTAAGACTGAGAGGACGAGCGATGACTGGAAACCCAAGTACCATCCTGGTTGGAACCGTAGAAAAGATCATTAAACCTCGTGTTCCGAGTGAACCTGAAAGAGCGCAGATTGCGGTTGAAGGAGCCGACCACCTTTACAAGGAACTCCGTATCGAAAACGCGCTGACCGATGCCAGAGGTAATGAAGTCCAACTAAAGGTGGGAGCCAAACTGGAGCTGACAGTCGAGGCCGACGTGAAAGACGTAATCAAGAAGACGTAATCGAGAAGACCGATAACGACGGCCTACAACGTAGATTTGTAGTTTGGGAATCCTCGATTTTTCGAGGGTTCCTTTTTTACTTTAGTCGTGGAGAACGACATTGAGCAGCGAACTGTGGACCTGCAGAGCGCCTTCCGCTCCTCCGGCGTAGTGAATGAAGCCCAACTTCCTGAATCGGTTCATAAAGAAGCTTACGCGCGAACGGGTCGTCCCGACCATCTCAGCGAGCGTTTCCTGGCTCATCTTGGGAACCACGGTTTCGGGAATGCCCTCCTTGCCAAAGTGAGCGAGTAAGAGCAACACGCGGGCCAGACGCTTTTCGCTGGAATTGAAAAGTTGGTCGACAAGGTCCTCTTCGTACCGTATATTGCGCCCCAGCAAATAGGCTACGAACATTTCAGACAGCGCAGGCTCACGATGAAGAGCCTCCATCATGACCTTCTTCTCTATTCGGAGAATCTCGCAATCTGTCATCGCCGCGGCTGAGCCCATTCTTAATAGCTGGCCAGCCAACGAACCCTCCCCGAAGAAGTTTCCCTGGTTGACGATCGCAATGGTTGCTTCTTTGCCGATCTTCGACACAACGGTGAGCCTGACTTTGCCTTTTTGCACGTAAAAAATGGCATCGGCTGCATCCCCTTGCGCAAATATCATCTGCTTCTTGAGAACCGCGAGAATCTTCCTGCCCTCGCCGATGGTTGCGAGAAACACATCGGAATCGAATCTAGCGTTCTTCTTGGCTGCAATTAAGAGGGGACAGGAACTGCACGGTTTAAGTACATTTGGCGCGGGGATTTCCAAGAATCAGCGCAACGCTCGCGGGACTGTTCGAGCACGTCGATCTTGGCTTTAGGTCTTGCTACTTCATTCGGGAGGAGCACGGCATCAGTGTACCACCGCGTACGTAATAGTGTCCCCTTTTGCTCAGACAGCACTACAGCGTTAACCGTAGACTTGGGGTATCAGAAACGGAGGCCCCCCAACATGGCCCCGAACCCTAAAGACCAGTTATGGTATTCACTCGCGGAACAAGCCAGCCAAGAGTCTGACCCGACAAAACTCCTCGAACTGATAGGACAGCTCTGCGCTGCATTGGATGCACGCCCGACAGCACACGCTGCACGCCCCACAGCACACAATGAAAAGCAAGCCTGACTTTTTGGGCTTGGTCCTTTCTACAAAGTGTGGCAACTCTTCGATTCCTCAGAACTGAGTACCGAACCGGCCAGACGACGATTCCGATGTGGCTCTGTGCGGGGGAGGCCTGTGCTCAGTTCGCACTTTTCTCCGGGCTTTGCGCCGCACGTAGGGCAGCGAACCGACAGGGCCGGTTTCTTTTTGGCTTTCATGCCTTACACAATGGACCGTTGCTCCCCAACAAAATGGTCAATAGTGATCAGTCCGTATCTCCACTTCGTTAAATAATCACAACAGATAAATTTCAACCAGCGCTGGTGTTGTTTTTTGGCCATCTAGCAATTGGCCCAGTTTTCGTATGCCGCTTTCCATCGAGTCAGGGAAACAATGTCGTTATCGAATGCCTTAGAACCGACGACCCTTTTGGAAGTTGCCGGGTCGCGCTCTCTCATTCGGGAGGAGGCAATCCCAACTCGCGTCCGATTGCACCCAAAGGGATCTCTGCCGAGTCGAATCGCGGTGATCGGAAACTATCTTCCGCGCCATTGCGGAATCGCCACATTTACAACTGATTTGTGCAGTGCCATTTCCTCGGAGTATGGGACTGCTCGGCTGTTGGCCCTCCCGGTAAACGATACCGAGGAAGGGTATGACTACCCTTCACGCGTGCGATGGTCGCTGACCCAGGACGACGTGAGGTCTTATGAGGAAGCGGCTGACTTCCTGAATTTCAACAATATCGACATGGTGTGCCTGCAGCACGAGTATGGAATCTTCGGTGGTCCGGCCGGGAGCAATATCCTGCATTTGCTGCGCCGCCTCAAGATGCCCGTGGTGACAGCGCTACATACGGTTCTGCGCGAGCCTGACCCGAACCAGTTGATGGTCATGGAAGAGATAGCCGAACTCTCGGATCGCCTGATTGTCATGAGTCAGCTGTCGTCCCAGTTCCTGCAAGAAATCTTTAAGGTACCCGGAAGCAAAATCGACATGGTGCCGCACGGAGTACCCGACCTCCCATTTCTGGACCCCAACTTCTACAAGGATCGGTTTGGTGTGGAAGGAAAAGCAGTTCTGCTCACGTTCGGCCTGCTCTCGCCCAACAAGGGAATCGAAAACGTAATTCAGGCGTTGCCGCAGATTCTTTCCAAGCACAAGAATGTTGCGTACATCGTCGCAGGCGCGACCCACCCTCACATCCTCCGCCGCGAGGGAGACAAGTATCGAGCCAGTTTGCAGGCTTTGGCGAAAGACATAGGAGTGGAAGCGCAAGTGATCTTCCATAACCGTTTTGTCAGCCCGGAAGAGATGCTCGAATTCATTGGAGCTGCCGACATTTACATCACTCCATATCGCCACGAGGCACAGGTAGTTTCTGGAACACTTGCCTATGCGCTGGGTGCGGGCAAGGCTATCATCTCGACTCCATATTGGCACGCGATCGAGTTGCTGGATGACCGCAGAGGTGCGCTCGTTCCATTCCAGAATCCCGAGGCAATTGCGCATAAGACAATCGAACTGTTGGACACTCCTGCGGCAAGCGCGCTTACCTGTTCGCGCGAGAGATGGTATGGAAACGAGTGGCGCAAGGTTACATGGAAAGTTTTGCGCGGGTCCGCAGTGACCGCATGGAAGCTCCAAAAGTGCAATTCGCCGCCCGAATGATTCCAAAATCGTTGGACCAGTTACCGGAATTGAAGGTGGATCATCTGCATCGTCTAACCGACGATACCGGAATGCTGCAGCACTCGATCTTCACGATCCCGAACCGTCGGGAGGGATACACCACGGACGACAATGCGCGCGCGCTCATTTTCGCAGTGCTGCTGGGGCAAGAGGAAAAACGACATTCTGGCCAGGTCAATCCATCTACGGAGAGATTGGCGCTCTGTTATTCAGCATTCCTGGAACATGCCTACAACCCAGAGAAGGGTAGGTTCAGGAATTTCCTTCGCTATGATCGCCGGTGGAAGGAACCTGTCGGTTCCGAAGATTCCCATGGACGCGCTTTGTGGGCTCTAGGAACGGTTCTGGGGCGATCGAAAGATGATGGACTGAGGGGCGCAGCCGGGCGGCTGTTTGAATTTTCGCTTCCTGCGGCGGTGGAGTTCAGCAGTCCGCGGGCCTGGGCGTATACCCTGCTCGGAATTCAAGAATACCTTGATTCGTATCCGGGAGATCGCGATGCGCAGAAGGTGCGATCTTCGCTCAGCCACCGATTGCTCGAAATGTACGAGTCAATCCGGCGACCGGATTGGAAATGGTTTGAGAACATTCTGGCCTATGGCAATGCAAGACTGCCCCAAGCCCTGCTGCTGGTAGGCTCAGCTTGCTCGGATGATCGCATGGTTACTGCTGGACTCGAATCGCTAGATTGGCTATCAACAGAGCAGCACTGCGAAATTAACCGCCACTTTGTTCCGATCGGTTCGCAAGGCTTCTATCGCCAGAATGGTGAGAGTGCCCGCTTCGATCAGCAGCCACTTGAAGCAGCGGGCGCGGTTTCTGCTTGTTTGCATGCATATCGCGTAACGGGCGACAGCCGATGGCGCGGCGAAGCCTGGTCAGCTTTCAACTGGTTTCTTGGCGACAACGATCTACAACTGGCTCTTTATGATTCCGCGACAGGCGGCTGTCGTGATGGCCTGCATCCCGACCGTGCTAATGAAAACCAAGGAGCAGAGTCAACGCTGTCGTTCCTGATGGCACTCCTCGAAATGCGCTCGCTGCAAGAGCCAGAACAAAAGGAAATCCTTTCATGACCGTACCCGCAGAAAAGCAGGTAAGCCTGCTGAGCACTCGCTTCGAACCGCTACTTCATCGTCACCCCACGAACCCGATCCTGACAAGTGCGGACTGGCCCTATCCCATTAACAGCGTCTTCAATGCGGGCGCAACGCTCCTTGCAGACGGAACGACTCTGCTGCTTTGTCGCGTGGAAGATCGTCGCGGACTGTCGCATCTCTGCGCCGCGCGATCTCCCAACGGAGTCGATGGATGGCAGATCGATAGCGAGCCCACATTGATGTCCGACTCCAAGAACCATCCGGAGGAAATATGGGGCATCGAGGATCCTCGTATCACGTTCGTTCCCGAACTGCAGAAGTACGTCGTCACTTATACCTCTTACTCGCGGGGCGGCCCCGGCGTATCGCTCGCTCTAACCAAAGACTTCCGCACCTTCGAACGCTACGGCGTTATCATGCCGCCGGATGACAAAGACTCCGCACTTCTGCCTCGGCGAATCGACGGATGCTGGGCGCTAATTCATCGACCCATGACAACGCTCGGGTCGCACATGTGGATTTCCTATTCACCTGATCTGCGCTATTGGGGCCGCCATAGACTTATGCTGGAAGCTCGCCGCGGAGCCTGGTGGGATGCCAACAAAATCGGATTGTCACCGCCGCCAATCGAGACGTCCAGAGGATGGCTGGTGTTCTACCACGGGGTAAGACATACGCCCTCGGGCTGTCTGTATCGTTTGGGCTTGGCCCTGTTCGATCTGGAGAACCCCGAGAAATGCCTCCTCCGAGGAGATTCGTGGATTTTCGGGCCCGAAGCGGAGTACGAGCGCCACGGCGACGTGGATGACGTCGTGTTCCCGTGCGGATACACGATGGACGCGGATGGTGACACGCTCAACATCTATTACGGAGCAGCGGATTGCTCGATCGCGTTGGCTCGTGCCAGTGTAAAATCGTTACTCGATTGGCTCGACGTTAACGGAAATTGCGAACGCCGCCAGCGCGCGCAGGATTTATGAAATCTCTTCTTTGGATTCTCCAGTTTTTCTTTGGCTGCCGACATCGTCATCAAAGTCGGGTGTTCACCATCAAACACCGTACCTACAAGGTCTGCTTCGACTGTGGACGGGAATTCGAGTTGCCAGACGCACACCTGCCCGTGCAATCCAGTTCACGAGCCGCTGCTTAGGAACGTACTCCGAACCCTGATTTAACGCTTCGTGCGTTGACAAGTTCTTGCGTCGCAACCCTCATTTTCGCATGTGAGCTATCTTGCTCAGACGCTCCCGCCCATATATGTCATTCTTAATCATCTTCTGAGTGTGTAGACGGAACCGCGAAGCTGAATCGCAGCTCCTTCCTTTCGGGTCGCTGGAGAGCGTGTGCTGATCAGGTCACGCAAGCGGCCACATCCAGCGAATCAGCATTCTTCATTCGTGGGCCGGCCGCCAAACT